>NZ_JBSFGB010000040.1:34605-83181 GCF_053596375.1 Streptomyces sp. NPDC001709
GCCACCGTCAGCACCTACACGATCCGGACCCACACCACCCGGTCGCACACCGCCCGGACCAACACCATCCGGGCCAGCGCTCTCCAGGCCGCCACCGTCAGCACCTACACGATCCGGACCCACACCACCCGGTCGCACACCGCCCGGACCAACACCATCCGGGCCAGCGCTCTCCAGGCCGCCACCGCCCAGACCAACACCATCCGGGCCAACACCGTCAGGACCCACCCGATCAGGACCCAAAGCACCGAGCCCCACACCACCCGGCCCCACCCCACCGAGCCTCACACCCCCCAGCCCCACACCCCCCGGGCCAACCCCATCCGGCCCCCCGTGGGCCAGGCTCACGGGGGCCAAGCCCACGCGGTCCAGTCCCCCGGCATCCCGCGCCACGGCACCCGCCCCCACGCCGTCCGGTCCGGGGCAGGGCTCCGGGCTGCGGCAGCCGTCGCCGTTCTGGCAGGGCTCGTTCTCCCGGCACGGGGTGAGGCCGGCGTGGAACTCGCCGCACTGCTGCGGCGCGGCGCACGGGCCGGGGACGCCGTGCGGGACACCGGGCGCGACGACGGTACGGGTCGGCGGCGGGACGCCGGGGGCGTTGTCGGCGGAGGCCGCGGACGCGGCGGGCCCCGCCAGGGCGAGCGCGGCACCGGCGGCGAAGGCGACGGACAGGGCGCGGGCGGTGCGGCGCATGGGACGGACTCCTCGGCGGGCACGGCGGGACGGTCGACGGTGGTGGGTGGGTGGGTACGCCGGACACCGGTACGGCGATGCGCTGGCACGGTCCGGCGGCGTCGCGGGTACGGGGCACGGGGGCGTGCCCTCGCTGCCATCACAGCCCGCCCGGCGGCGCGGCGCGCGCGGCCGGGCCCCATTCGCGGGACATCGGCGGCCGCCCGGGTGAAGACACCGGGCGGATGCGTTTCGTGCCGGGTCGCGGGGCGTTTCCGAGGTTTTCCGTGCCCCGCGCAGGTGACTCGGTAGGCGCTGACCCAATCGTGACCGGACAGTTCCGTTCGTACCGCACCGGGAGGTCTCTCCATGAGCACCAAGGTCGCCGACCACATCCTCGAGCGCCTGCGCGCCTGGGGGGTGGACCAGGTCTTCGGCTATCCGGGCGACGGCATCAACGGGCTGCTCGCCGCGTGGGGCCGTGCGGAGGACCGGCCGCGGTTCATCCAGTCCCGGCACGAGGAGATGTCCGCGTTCGAGGCGGTGGGGTACGCGAAGTTCAGCGGCCATATCGGGGTGTGCGCGGCGACATCGGGGCCGGGCGCCATCCATCTGCTGAACGGTCTGTACGACGCCAAACTCGACCACGTGCCGGTGCTGGCGATCGTCGGGCAGACCGACCGGACCGCGATGGGTGGCTCCTACCAGCAGGAAGTCGATCTGCACACGCTGTTCAAGGACGTCGCCTCGGAGTTCGTGGAGACGGTGACGGTGCCCGAGCAGCTGCCGAACGTGCTGGACCGGGCGATCCGCACCGCCCGTGCCCGACGCTGCCCGACGGCCCTGATCATCCCCGGTGACGTGCAGGAACTGGACTACTCGCCGCCGACGCACGAGTTCAAGATGGTGCCGTCCAGCATGGACATGAGCGACTACACGGCGACCCCGACGGACGAGGCGCTGCGCCGGGCGGCGGATGTGCTGAACGAGGGCGACAAGGTGGCGGTCCTGGTGGGGCAGGGCGCGGCCGGTGCTGTCGCGGAGGTGCGGGAGATCGCCGAGCTGCTCGGCGCGGGCGTGGCGAAGGCGCTGCTCGGCAAGGACGTGCTCAGTGACGAGCTGCCGTATGTCACGGGGCCGATCGGGCTGCTGGGCAGCCGGCCGTCGTACGAGCTGATGCGGGACTGCGACACGCTGCTGACGATCGGCTCGTCGTTCCCGTACACGCAGTTCATGCCGGACTTCGGCAAGGCGCGGGGGGTGCAGATCGACATCGACCCGCACATGATCGGCATGCGCTTCCCGTACGAGGTGAATCTCGTCGGTGACGCGAAGGCGACGCTGCGCCGGCTGATCCCGTTGCTGAGCGGTGACCGGGGCGGGCGCGAGTGGTACGACACGGTGTGCGCGAACGTGCGGCGCTGGCACGAGGTGATGGACCGGCGGGCGGGTCTGTCGGCCGATCCGATCAATCCGGAGTACGTGGCCCGGGCGCTGGATCCGCTGCTGCCGGAGAACGCGATCCTGACCTCCGACTCCGGTTCGGTCGCCAACTGGTACGCGCGGCACATCACGATGCGGCCGGGCATGCGCGGTTCGCTGTCCGGGACGCTGGCGACGATGGGGCCGGGCGTGCCGTATGCGATCGGTGCGAAGTTCGCGCATCCGGACCGGCCGGTGTTCGCGCTGGTCGGCGATGGCGCGATGCAGATGAACGGCCTGACGGAGATGATCACGGCGGCGAAGTACCAGGACCGCTGGTCGGATCCGCGGCTGGTGGTGGGGGTGTGGAACAACCAGGACCTGAATCAGGTCACGTGGGAGATGCGGGCCATGGAGGGCGCCCCGTCGTTCCTGCCGTCGCAGGAGATCCCGGACGTGCAGTACGCGGCGTTCGCCCGCTCGCTGGGACTGACCGGGATCCGGGTGGAGAAGCCGGGGGACGTGGAGGCGGGCTGGCGGGCGGCCCTGGAGGCCGACGGGCCGTGCCTGATCGAGTTCCTCACCGACCCCGCCGTACCGCCGGTTCCGCCGCACGCGACGTGGGAGCAGATGGAGGCGACGGCCGCGTCGATCCTGAAGGGCGACGCCGACCGGGGGTCGGTGATCAAGCAGGGGCTGAAGGCGAAGATGCAGGAGTTCCTGCCGGGCAAGGACAAGGGCTAGCCCCCTGTGGAGGAAGTCATGCAGCGAGGCAGTGACCGGCTGAGCGTCCACCGGGACGACGAGATGAAGCACGAACTGAAGGGACTGCTGAGGTCCGGGCATCCGACGCGGGTGGAGGAGTGGCACGACCCGGAGCCGGCGGCCGACGACGATCCGGAGGTGTGGAGCGGACCCGTGGGCGGCCTGGGGTCGCCGGCGTCGCTGGAGCGGGTGCGGTCGGAGCTGACCCGTGTGCTCAGCCGTGGCTCGTTCCCGGCGACCGCCCGTGACGTGGCGCGGATGCTGCGCCGGCACAATGCGCCGGCCGGAGTGGTCGACGCGGTGGCGAGGCTGCCGCACTCGGCGCGCTACGAGAATGTGCAGCAACTGGCCGAGGCGCTGGCGGGCGGCGCGTGAGGCGGGGCCAGGCGGCGGAGATCGCGCGGGACGCCGGTTGCGACGTCGACGTGGCGACCACGCGGTTTCTGCTGTACGGGCTGCTGCCCGGCTGGTTCGTGCCCGGGCTCGCGGACTGGGTGATGCACCGGCACACCCGGATCGAGGACACCGCGGGCACCAAGGAGTCCCTGCTGCACGCGCTGATGATGGCCGAGGTCGGGCTGCCGATCGCGCTGACCCTGCGCTACCGGATCAATCCGCGGCTACTGAGCGTGTTGCTGGGGGCCGCGGCGGTACACGAGACGACGGCGTGGTGGGACGTGCGCACGGCCGTCGCCGGCGACCGGCAGGTCAGGCCGGCCGAGCAGCACATCCACAGCTTTCTGGAGTCGCTGCCGTTCGGCGCGCTCGCCTCGCTGATGTGCCTGCACGCCGACCAGGTGCGCTCGCTGGTGCGGGGAGGGCGCGGGGATCCGGACGCCTGGCGGCTGCTGCCGCGCCGGCGTCCGTTGTCGCCCGGCTATCTGACCGGCATCGGCCTCGCGATCGGCCTGTGCGTGCTGCTGCCGTACGGCGAGGAGCTGCTGCGCTGCCGGCGGGCGGCCCGGGAGAGGCGGAAGGAGAGTGAGGAGTCATGCGTGTCGCGTTTCTCATGGCGCCCGAGGGTGTCGAGCAGGTCGAGCTGACCGAGCCGTGGAAGGCGGTCTCCGACGCCGGGCACGAGCCGGTGCTGGTGTCGACGAAACCGGGGAGGATCCAGGCGTTCGACCATCTCGACAAGGCGGACGCCTTTGACGTGGACGAGGTGGTGGGCGAGACGTCGGCGGGGGCGTTCGGCGGTCTCGTGCTGCCGGGCGGGGTGGCCAACCCGGACTTTCTGCGGATGGACGACAAGGCCGTCGCGTTCGTGAGGGACTTCTTCGACCGGAGCCGTCCGGTCGCCGCGATCTGTCACGCGCCGTGGACGCTGGTGGAGGCGGACGTCGTACGGGGCCGGGTGCTGACGTCCTGGCCGAGTCTGCGGACGGACATCCGCAACGCGGGCGGCACCTGGGTGGACGAGCAGGTGAAAATCTGCGACCGGGGTCCCAACCAGCTGGTGACCAGCCGCAAGCCGGGCGATCTGAAGGCGTTCTGCGACGCGTTCCTGCACGTGTTCGCCGGGGAGCCCGGCTGACCTGCGGCGTTGCGCGCCCGGGCCGGGTGGTTCGTCTCAGGTGCCGGACGCCTCCGGAGTCGCCTCCTCGCCGCACCGCCGGTCGCGGGCGCCCTCCCGGGTGCGGCCCGCGCTGACCAGGCGGCGCGGGTTGCGGCGCAGATACTCGCCCTCCAGCTGCGCCATGCGCTCGTTGTGGGTCCGCAGCGCGTCGTTCGAGCCGTACAGGAGGGTGTCATGGCGCGTGCGGTGGATCGTCTCCAGCTCCTTCATGAGCTGCTGGTCGTCCAGTCGGCTGGGGTCGACTCCGGTCATGTGGTGCCCCGCTCGTCGTATCCGTTCAGTCCATGGAGCTCGCGTTCCTGATTCCACTGTACGAACATCCCGGGTCCCGGGCCTCCGCATACGCCGACACCTCGTCGCACACGGGGCTCACGGGCACAGCGGGAGCACCACGACGGACGGCCACACGCGGAACGACCCGCGCCCCCCGGGGAGAGGCGATCCGGCCAAGCCGGCCGGCAGGCCCTAGCGGGCCCGCTCCACCCTGCGTTCGTCCCAGACCGGTTCCGCGGTCTCGCGGACGCGGCCGTCGCTGCCGAAGACCAGGTAGCGGTCGAAGGAGCGGGCGAACCAGCGGTCGTGGGTGACCGCGAGGACCGTGCCCTCGAAGGCCTCCAGGCCCTCCTGCAGGGCCTCGGCCGACTCCAGGTCCAGGTTGTCCGTCGGCTCGTCCAGCAGCAGCGCGGTGGCGCCCGCCAGCTCCAGCAGCAGGATCTGGAAGCGGGCCTGCTGGCCGCCGGAGAGCCGGTCGAAGGACTGCTCGGCCTGCAGGGTCAGCTCGTAGCGGCGCAGCCGGGACATGGCGGCGCCGCGGTCCTGGGAGTGCTCCTTCCACAGGATGTCCAGCAGGGTGCGGCCGCGCAGTTCGGGGTGCGCGTGGGTCTGCGCGAAGTGGCCGGGTACGACGCGCGCGCCCAGCTTCCACTCCCCCGTGTGCGCGACGTCCTCGCCGGCCAGCAGCCGCAGGAAGTGCGACTTGCCGGAGCCGTTGGAGCCCAGGACGGCGACCCGTTCGCCGTAGAAGACCTCCAGGTCGAACGGCCGCATCAGGCCGGTCAGTTCAAGTCCCTGGCAGGTGACGGCCCGCACGCCGGTACGGCCGCCCTTCAGGCGCATGGTGATGTCCTGCTCGCGGGGCGGCTCCGGGGGCGGGCCGGCCTCCTCGAACTTGCGCAGGCGGGTCTGGGCGGCCGCGTACCGGGACGCCAGCTCATGGGAGACGGAGGCTGCCTGTCGCAGGCTCAGCACCAGCTTCTTCAGCTGGGCGTGCTTCTCGTCCCAGCGGCGGCGCAACTCCTCGAAGCGGGCGAAGCGTTCGCGGCGGGCCTCGTGGTAGGTGGCGAAGCCACCGCCGTGCACCCAGGCGTCGGCGCCGGCCGGGCCCGGCTCCACGGAGACGATCTTCTCGGCGGCGCGGGCGAGGAGTTCACGGTCGTGGGAGACGAACAGGACCGTCTTGCGGGTCTCCTTGAGCTGCTGTTCCAGCCAGCGTTTGCCGGGCACGTCGAGGTAGTTGTCCGGCTCGTCCAGCAGCAGCACCTCGTCGGTGCCGCGCAGCAGCGCCTCCAGCACCAGCCGTTTCTGTTCACCGCCGGAGAGGGTGCGCACCTGGCGCCACTGGGCGCGCTCGTACGGCATGCCGAGGGCAGCGGTGGTGCACATGTCCCACAGGGTCTCGGCCTCGTAGCCGCGCGCCTCGGCCCAGTCGGCGAGGGCCTGCGCGTAGCGCATCTGGGCGGCCTCGTCGTCGACGGTCATGACCGCGTGCTCGGCCTCGTCCACCGCCTTCGCCGCCTCGCGGATGCGGGGCGGGGCGACGGACACGAGCAGGTCCCGTACGGTCGTCTCGTCCCGTACGGAGCCCACGAACTGGCGCATCACGCCGAGGCCGCCGCTGACGGTGACGGTGCCGGCGTGCGGCTTCAGCTCGCCGGAGATCAGCCGCAGCAGGGTCGTCTTGCCGGCGCCGTTCGGCCCGACCAGCGCGACGGCGGCCCCTTCACCGACCCGGAAGGACACGTCCCCGAGCAGCGTCCTCCCGTCGGGGAGGTGGTACTCGAGATGTGCGGCTTCCAGATGTCCCATGGTGCGGCATTCTCCGGGGTGGCGTGCGGCGGCGGCAAACGGATATCCAGCGGTTCCGGTCGCGCGCCGGCCGACAGCGTCCGCGGCAGGGTCCTGTTCGGTGGCTCGGAGGCGGGCTGATCCGGGAGGGAGACCCTAGCCCGCCGTGTCCACCCGCTCCCCCGTCGGGCCCGGCTCGCCCGCCGGTTCCACCACGGCGCCCTCCCAGGACAGGGCCTTCCAGCCGTCGGACGGGGAGCCCTCCAGGGCGACCACGCCGGTGTTGGACAGGGGGTGGGCGGCGGCGAAGGGGACGTCGACGTTGTCGGCGCGGGCGGCGGTCCACAGGCGGATCGCGGCGCCGTGGCTGACCATCGCGACGGTGCCGGCGCCGCTCGCGGCGGCCTCGGCTATGACGGCGTCGTACCGGGCGAGCGCCTCCTCGCCGCTCTCCCCGCCGGGGATGCGCAGCGCGGTGTCGCCGGCCGCCCAGGCGAAGATCGTGCGCATGTACGCGCGGCCCTCGGGGGACTCGCCGGGCAGCATCTCCAGGTCGCCGGCGGACACCTCGCGGATGCCGTCGCGGACGATCACCTCAAGGCCCCGGGCGGCGGCCAGCGGGGCGGCGGTGAGCCGGGTGCGCCGCAGTGTGGAGGCGTAGAGGGCCTCGATGTCCTCGTCGGCGAGCGCCTGCGGCAGTGCGGCGGCCTGTGCCTCGCCGAGCGGGGTCAGCGCGGGGCCCGGCACGGCGGTGTCCAGAAGGTGGTGCAGGTTGGACGGGGTCTCACCGTGACGGACGAGGAGCAGGCGCATCCGGGGGAACTCCTTACGCGCCGGTCGGGCACCCGGCGCAGACAGGCACAAGAAACGGGCACTTCAGGGTAACCGCACCCCATGAGCCCAGACCTGGACCTCACTGCCCGCCCGACGGGCCACGACCCGCTGCGCCCGCTGCTGGATCTGGACGGCCGGCTGTTCGAGGCGGCCGCCGCCTGGCACTGGCCCGGCGCCGAGCGGGTGCTGCCCCGCCTCAGCCGCGGCGCGAACCACGGGGTGCTGTGGTTCGCGACGGCCGCCGCGATGGCCGTGACCCGCACCCCGAGGGCCCGCGGGGCGGCCGCCCGGGGTCTGGCCTCCCTCAGCGTGGCCTCGCTGGCCATCAACACCGTCGGCAAGCGCTCGGTGCGCCGGGCGCGGCCGGTGCTGGACCCGGTGCCGCTGGTGCGGCAGCTGAAGCGGCAGCCGATCACCACCTCGTTCCCGTCCGGGCACGCCGCGTCGGCCGCCGCCTTCGCGGCCGGGGTGGCGCTGGAGTCCCCGGCGTGGGGCGCGGCGGTGGCGCCGGTGGCGTTCTCGGTGGCGGCCTCCCGGGTGTACACGGGGGTGCACTTCCCGAGCGACGTGCTGGCCGGGGCGGCCCTCGGGGTGGGCGCGGCCTTCCTGGTGCGCCGGCTGATGCCGACCCGCGCCCAGGTACGCGGGCGGGCCCGGCAGTATGCCGAGGCGCCCGCGCTGCCGGAGGGCGACGGTCTGGTGATGGTCGCCAACGAGGGCTCGGGCACTGCGGACCGGGTCCGGGCGCTGCACAACGCGCTGCCGAGGGCGGAGATCGTCACGTGCGCACCGCAGGAGGTCGGCGACGAGCTGGCGAAGGCGGCGGTCCGCGCCCGGGTGCTGGGCGTGTGCGGCGGCGACGGCACCGTGAACACGGCCGCCCGGATCGCCCTGCGGCACGATCTGCCCCTCGCGGTACTGCCCGGCGGCACCCTCAACCACTTCGCCTACGACCTGGGCGTGGAGGACGAACGTGATCTGGCCCGCGCGGTCCGGCACGGCGAGGCGGTCCGGGTGGACGTGGTCCGGTACCGGACCGGCGACGGCGAGGGCCTGTTCCTGAACACGCTGAGCCTGGGCGTCTATCCGGAGCTGGTGCGCGAGCGGGAGCTCCCCCATGCTCGGCTGCGCTCGCGCGGGGGGACCCCCAGGTCGCACCGGATCGGCGGCTGGCCGGCCGGGCTGCTGGGCGCGCTGCGGGTGCTGCGCGCGCACCGGCATCCGCTGGAGGTGGAGCTGGGCGGCGAACGGCGTCCGCTGTGGCTGCTGTTCGTCGGCAACGGCGTCTACCACCGCATGGGTCTCGCCCCGGGCCGGCGTACCGATCTCGCGGACGGGCTCCTGGACGTGCGGGTGGTGCACGGCAGCCGCCGGCCCGCGCTGCGGCTGCTGGCCGCGGCCGCGGCGGGCCCGCTGACCCGGTCACCGGCGCACGCCGCGGTGCAGGTCGAGCGGCTCCGGCTGACCGGGCTCGCACCGGGCACCCCGCTGGCGTACGACGGCGAGGTCACGGCGGTGTCGGGCGAGGTGACCCTGGAGAAGCTGCCGGAGGCGCTCACGGTCTACCGCCCTCTGCGCAGCGCACCTTGACGGTTGGTCAGGCACTCTCGACTGACGCAGCGTCAGTCCAGTATTCAAAACGCGGGTCTCATCATTCGGCATGCGCGCGTACGGTGGAGGCGTACCGGCGGTGACGAGGGTCGACGAGGGTGAAGGGGAACAGCCATGCCGAAAGCGCGGGAGACGGCCGTCTACACACACGGGCACCACGAGTCGGTGCTGCGGTCGCACACCTGGCGCACCGCCGAGAACTCGGCGGCCTATCTGCTGGGTTCCCTCAAGCCCCACATGCGGATCCTGGACATCGGCTGCGGTCCCGGCACCATCACGGCCGACCTGGCGGCTCTGGTCCCGGACGGCCGGGTCACCGGCGTCGACCACGCGCCGGGCATCCTGGAGCAGGCCCGGGCCACCGCGGCCGGGCGCGGTCTGGCCAACGTGGACTTCGCGGTCGCCGACGTGCACGCGCTGGACTACCCGGACGACACCTTCTGCGTGGTCCACGCCCACCAGGTGCTGCAGCACGTCGGCGACCCGGTGCAGGCGCTGCGCGAGATGCGCCGGGTGACGAAGCCGGGCGGGTTCATCGCCGTACGCGACGCGGACTACGCGGCGATGACCTGGTACCCGGCGGTGCCGGGCCTGGACGACTGGCTGGACCTGTACGAGCGGGTGGCCCGTGCCAACGGCGGTGAGCCCGACGCGGGGCGCCGGCTGAAGGCGTGGGCGCTGGCGGCGGGGCTGACCGACATCACCGCCACCTCCAGCACCTGGACCTTCGGCACCCCTCAGGAGCGGGCCTGGTGGAGCGGTCTGTGGGCCGAGCGCACCCTGGCCTCCGCCTATGCGGAACGGGCGGTGCAAGGGGACCACGCGACCGAGGAGGAGCTGCGGGCCGCGTCGCGGGCGTGGCGGGAGTGGGGCCGGTGTGCGGACGGCTGGTTCGCGGTCCTGCACGGGGAGATTCTGTGCCGTAAGGAAGCCTGATCCGCGGATTTCGGGAAACCCGGTCAGCAGGAGGTTCGAATTATGGTTCCCATCCTGCTCGTACTGCTTCTGGCACTGATTCTGTTCGGGGTCGGATTCGCGGTGAAGATTCTCTGGTGGATTGCCCTGGCAGTGCTGGTCGTCTGGCTGCTGGGCTTCCTCGTCCGCAGCACGACCGCCGCCGGCGGCAGGGGCCGCTGGTACCGGTGGTGAGTCCCATGGTCACGGAGTGACTCCCATGATCACGGCGCCACTTCCACCGTGAACGAATAGGCGGCCCAGGGTCCGGTGAGTTCCACCCGGATTCCGGGTGCCTCGCCCTTCGTGTGATCCACCAGTTCCACGAATTCCTCGGAATGGGCGCGGGGCACCAGATAGGCGGCGTTGAGAAGGTTCCGGCCGGGCACGGAATTCTGCGGGGCGTGCAGCCGGGAATCCTCGGCGTGCCGGGAAAGCCGCTCGTGCAGCTGCCGGGCGTACGCCTCGGCCTGTTCCTCTTCCGGGGCCGAGGGTGCGGTCTCCGCGGGCTCCAGATATACCTGCACACCCCACTCAACCCGGCCCTCCAGCCGGTCCAGGGCGCTGCGGAAGTCGTTCTCGCGCGCCTCGATCATCATCCGGACCCCGCAGTCGTCGGGGGAGACGGTCGCGAGCCGGAGCGGCAGCGGGGTGGTCACCGTGGTGAGCGCGTCGATCACGCCCTGGTGGGCGCGGGCGGTCGCGGCCCGCCAGTCGGGGTCCTCCAGGTGGGCCTGCAGCGCCTCCTCGTCGAAGTCGGCCGCCGGGACCGTACTGACGACCGCGATCAGGTCGCGGTGGCGCAGCAAGGCCGGCGGCGCGCCCCCGACGCCCGTGAGCTCGGCCTGCAAGGGCGTCCCGAAGGGGCGGCAGACGGCGTAGACGTAACGCAGTCCGGTCATGGTGCCTCCTTCGGCGTGCCTAGACCCGGTCCTCCTGCGGCCCCCATCCAGCCTGGCCCGTCGACCCCGCGCGCGCCACAGGTTGCCGGTCCTGTCGGACAGGCCGGACGTTCAGGTGCGGGTGTCCGCGAGGCGCCGCCGGGCCGGACCCAGCGCGCGGCCCCGGCCCGGCAGGCCGCCCCAGGGGTCGGTGCGGGCCTGCTCGACGGCGTCGGCGATGGTCCAGCGGCGGGCGTCGAGGCCGGGGTCGTCCAGCTGGTCCCAGGCGAGGGGTACGGCCACGGGGGCGCCGGGGCGGGCGCGGACGGTGTAGGGGACGACGGCGGTCTGCGCGTAGGCGTTGCGCTGCACATCGAGGTAGAGACGGTCGCCGCGGTCCTCCTTGCGGGCGGCGGTGGTCAGCCGGTCCGGATGCCGGGATTCCGCCGACTCCGCGACGTCGCGGGCGAATTCGCGGACCTCGTCGAAGTCGTGCCGGCCGTTCAGCGGGACGACGAGGTGCAGCCCGCGCGAGCCGGTGGTCATCGGGAGGGCGGGCAGCCCCAGTTCGTCCAGCAGCTCCCGCAGCCACAGGGCCGCCTCGCGCACCTGGGAGAAGTCGTCGCGGGGCGGGTCGAGGTCGAGGACCAGCCGGTCGGGATGGTCGACGCCGCCGGCCCGGTCGGTGCGCGACAGCCAGCGGTGCAGGGTGATGCACGCCTGGTCGGCCAGGTAGAGGAGGGTGGCGGTGTCGTCGCACACGGCGTGCGTGACCGTACCGCCCTCCTTGGCGACCTCGGCGCGCGTGATCCAGTCCGGATAGTGCTCCGGGACGTTCTTCTGCATGAACCGCTCGCCGTCGATACCGTCCGGATGCCGCTCCAGCATCAGCGGACGGCCCCGCAGATGCGGCAGCATGTGGGGAGCCACGGACCGGTGGTAGTCGGCGAGATCGCCCTTGGTGTACTCCTTGGCGCCCCCGCCGCCGGGGAAGAGGACCTTCCCCGGCCGCTGGATCCGCACCGTGCGGCGGCCGGCCCGTATGGGCCGCGTGTCGTCGCTCATCGCACGACCGCCTCCTCGACCAGCAGTTTCGCCGCCGCCGTGATGCCGGCGGCGTCGATGCCGGCCGCGTGCAGCTGTTCGTCGGGCGCGGCCGAGCCCGGCATGGTGCGCACCGCGAGCCGGACCAGCCGGGGCACGGGCCGGCCGTCGCCGAAGGCCTCCGCGACCGCGTCCCCGAGGCCGCCCTCGGCGTGGTGGTCCTCCACGGTGAGCAGACAGCCGGTGTCCTCGGCGGCCCGGTGCAGCGTGTCCGCGTCGACGGGCTTGACGCAGTACAGGTCGATCACCCGCACCGGGATGCCGTCCTCGGCGAGCCGGTCGGCCGCGGCCAGCGCCTCGGGCACGGTGACCCCGGCCGCGACGACCGTCAGCCGGTCCTCCTCACTGGTGCGCAGCGTCTTGCTGCCGCCGACCGGGAACTCCTCGTCGGGGCCGTAGAGCACCGGTGTCTTGCCGCGGGAGGTGCGCAGATAGCGGATGCCGTCGAGGCCGGCCATGGCCGCGACCAGCCGGGCGGTCTGGTTGGCGTCGCACGGATACAGCACGGTCGAGCCGTACACGGCACGGAACATCGCCAGATCCTCCAGGCCCATCTGCGAGGGCCCGTCCTGCCCGATCGCGACACCGGCGTGCGAGCCGACCAGGTTGACACCGGCACCGCTGATGGACGCCATGCGCACGAAATCGTGGGCGCGGGTGAGGAACGCGGCGAACGTCGAGGCGTATGGCAGCCAGCCCCGCGTGGCCATGCCGACGGCCGCGGCGACCAGCTGCTGCTCGGCGATGTAGCACTCGAAGAACCGGTCGGGGTGGGCCTTGGCGAACTCCTCGGTGCGGGTGGAGTCACCGACCTCGCCGTCCAGGGCGACGACATCGCCGCGGGCGGTGCCCAGCGCGGCGAGGGCCGCGCCGAAGGCGTCCCGGGTCGCGACCTCGTCGTCCTTGTCGTAGCGCGGGAGCTGGAGCACCTCGGTGGTCAGGTCGCGCAGCGCGGCGGCGGCCGGCGGCTCGTTGACGCGCACGTGCAGCGCGCGCGGTCCGCCGAGTTCGGCGATGGCCTCCTCGGGGTCCGCCAGCGGCTTGCCGTGGTGGCCCTCGAGGTCCTCGACGGCGGCGACGCCCTTGCCCTTGAGGGTGCGGGCGAGGATCACGACGGGCTGCCCGGTGGTGGACAGCGCCTCGCCGTAGGCCCGGTCGATCTTGTCGACGTCATGGCCGTCGATCTCGATGGTGTGCCAGCCGAAGGCCTGGAAGCGGCGGGCGTAGGCGTCCAGGTCGTGGCCGTGCCGGGTGGGACCGCGCTGGCCGAGCCGGTTGACGTCCACGATGGTGATCAGGTTGTCCAGGTGCTCGTGCCCGGCGTGCTCGGCGGCCTCCCACACCGAGCCCTCCGCCAGCTCGCTGTCGCCGCACAGCACCCACACCCGGTAGCCGACGCGGTCCAGGCGCTTGCCGGTGAGGGCGATGCCGACGCCGACGGGCAGGCCCTGGCCGAGGGATCCGGTGGCCGTCTCCACCCAGGGCAGCCGCCGGGGCGTGGGATGTCCTTCGAGCCGGCTGCCGAGCTTGCGGAAGGTGAGCAGCTCGCCGTCCTCGATGGCGCCGGCCGCCTTGTACACGGCGTACAGCAGGGGTGTGGCGTGGCCCTTGGACAGCACGAAGCGGTCGTTGGCGGGGTGTTCGGGGCGTTCGAAGTCGTAGCGCAGATGGTTGGCGAGCAGCACGGCCATCAGATCGGCGGCGGACATCGAGGACGTGGGGTGCCCGGATCCCGCGGCAGCGGAAGCCCGCACACTGTCCACGCGCAACTGCTGTCCCAGTTCGGCGAGTTCGTCGGCGTTCATGAGTCTCCTTGCACAGAGTCGGTGCGGTCACGGCCCGCGGGGTCACGTGGCGGCGGGGTCCGGGGGGTCGGTGCGCTTGACGGGGCCGGGGGCGGGATGGTCTGCGCGCCCGGCGGCGGGGAGTGCGCTCGCGCGTCCCGGTTCTTCCGTCCGTTGCGGCTGTTCCGGCCCGCCCGGTACGCGTGGCAGCTCCGGGGAGGCCGTGTCCAGCGGGACCGACCAGGCCCGTACCAGGCCCAACTGGACGCCCTGGCGCGGTAGTACGGCGTCCAGCAGCCAGTCGGCGGCCACCCGGACGCGGTTGCCGGGCAGCGCGGCCAGGTGGTAGCCGCGGGTGACCGCGCCCGCCGCGGGGCCGGACAGCGGAATGCCGAACGGGTTGGCGGCGGCCCGCACCCCGCCGAGGTCGACCGCGAAACCCAGGTCGCGATGACGGTACGGCCGCCGGCGCCGCCCGAGGCCGAGCGAGGCGGCCACGTTCTCCCCGGCCACCTTGCCCTGCCGCCAGGCGTGCTGGGCCGTCATCGGAGTACTGCGCCTTTCCGGGGGAGACCCCCCGGCCCCCCCGCCACCCGGCCGGTCCAGGTCGGGTACGGCGGCCGCGTCCCCGCAGCCGAACACCTCGGGCCGCTCGGGCACCCGAAGATACGGGTCCACGATCAGGCGGCCCCGCTCCAGGGGCTGCCCGACCGCCTCGACCAGCGGATCGGGACGCACCCCGACACACCACACCAGGGTCCGCGAGGCGACGAACTCGCCGTCGGTGAGCAGCACCCCGTCGTGCGTGGCCTCCTTCACCGACGTGCCCATCCGCACATCGACACCGCGGGCGCGCAGCACCCGGTCGGCCGTGCGGGACAGCCGCTCGTCCATCTCCGGCAGCACGCGCCCGGCCACGTCCAGCAGCAGCCAGCGGGGCCGCACGCCGCCGGGCAGCGGGTCGCGGTGGGCCAGCCGGTCGGTGAGCAGCTGCATGTGCGCGGCCACCTCGGTGCCGGTGTAGCCGGCGCCGACCACGACGAAGGTGCAGCGGGCCGCGCAGACCTCCGCATCGTCCTCCGTGGCGGCCAGCTCCACCTGCCGGGTCACGTGGTCGCGCAGATACAGCGCCTCCGGCAGCCCGCGGAACCCGTGTGCGTGCTCGGCGACCCCGGGGATGGGCAGCAGCTTGTTGACGCTGCCGACGGCCAGCACCAGCCGGTCGTAACCGAGGGTGCCGGTGCCGCCCTCGGGGTCGGTGTAGTGGACCGTACGGCCGTCGAGGTCGACGTGGTCCGCCTCGCCGAGCACCAGCCGCACCCCGCGCAGGGTGCCCGGCAGCGACACGGTGACTCTGCGGGCCTCCAGGATGCCGGCGGAGACCTGGGGCAGCAGCGGCAGGTACAGGAAGTAGTCGGTCGGGTTCAGCAGGGTGATGTCGGCCCGGTTCCGGGTCAGGCGGGCCAGGGTGCGGGCGGCCCGGTACCCGGCGAAACCGGCGCCGACGATCACGACGTGAGGTCGGCTCACGGTGCGCCTCCGGCGGTGTGGCTCGTCCGAGGCTTTCCGCGTAACCGGGGCCGGGGCACCCAAACGCCCGGCGGGTCACCCGTACGCCGGTCGGAGCACCCGAACGCCGCGCCGCGCCCGCGGCACCGGCTGTCCGACCCGGACCCGGTCGCACCGGACCGGTGAACGGCGCCCTGTCCCGGGCGGCGGAACCGCCGATCGAGACGGCGGTGACCCGCCCGGCCGTGCGGATGCACCCGGCGGTGCCGACGCGGGGCCGCGTCCGTGACGCCGGAGGAGGAGATGGGGCGGGTCCTGGTACGTCGCTCGGTCGGCCGAGGGCTCAACTAGGCTCGGCCGCATGGAAATTCTGGGCGCCTCCCTGCGTATCTGCGTCGACGACCTCGACAGCGCGGTCCCCTTCTACGAGCGTCTGGCCGGTGGCAGAGCCCTGCGGTTCGAGCGCGGTGGGGTCCAGGTGGCCGCGATCGGCTCCTTCCTGCTGATGAGCGGGCCGCAGGAGGAGCTGGAGATCCTGCGCAAGGTGGCCGCGACCATCGCGGTGGAGGACGTCGAGGAGGCCCACCGGCTGCTGACGGAACTCGGCGCCCGGATCATCGCGGGGCCGGTGCCGACGCCGGCGGGCCGGAATCTGCTCGCGATGCATCCGGACGGGTCGGTCTTCGAGTACGTCGACCAGCGGGCCTGAGCCGGCAGGTCAGGCCGGGTCCGGCCGCATCCGGAAGTCGTAGCCGGCGGGCAGTGGCTCGTCGGTGAGCCGGGACCACAGCCGGCCGAGCACCTCCTCGCCCTCCCGCAGGTCGGCGACCTCGAACCCCGCGTCGAAGACGGCCCGCGCCGCGGCGGGCCGTCCCTCGGCGAGCAGCAGTTCGGCCTCCAGGAGCCGGAACCGGCCGCGCCGGCGGACGGCGGGCAGCAGCCTGTTCCACACGGCGCGGGCGTCGGCCGTCCGCCGCACCCGCAGCAGCGCCCGCAGGGTTTCCCGGCCGAGTGCGGCCATGGCGGCCGTCCAGGTCTCGCCGTCGTCACGCCGCTCGCGGCACAGGTCGTCGAAGGCGTCCGCGTACCGTTCGGCGGCTCGCTCATGATGGCCGGACTCCTGGTCGGCGACGGCCAGGCAGCGCAGCAACGGCCACAGGGAGGGGGCGAGCGGGAGAGCCCGCTCCCAGCTGCGGACGGCCTGGGCGCGGTCGCCGGTGTGCCACTGGGCGACACCGAGGTGGTACTCGGTATACGGGGTGGCCGGGGCGGTCTCCAGCATGTCCCGCCAGTGCGGGGCGACGAGGGTCTCGCCGGGCGGCCGTACCCGGCGCGGTTCGGGCAGGGAGCCGGTGCGCAGCAGGGTGCGCCAGGGCGCCTGGGCCTCGCCGAGGGTGGACTCGGGGAACGGGGTGCCGGGCAGTTTCCAGTCGGCGCGCAGGACTTCGAGCGCGCCCCAGCCGGAGCCGGTGGCCAGGACCTCGCCGGGTTCGGTGTCGGCACACGGCCGCCAGGCCGCGTGGGCCTCGTCGACGCGGGCGCGGGGCAGGGCGGACTCCAGGCGTTCCTCGGCGCCCCGGACCACCTGGGCCCACTCCCCCTCGGGGAGCGCGTCGAGCGGGCCGTACGCCTCCAGCCAGGACACCTCGCTCTCCGCCTCCAGGCGGACGTGTTCCAGCTGGGTGCGGGCGAGCCCGGCCTGGATCTCGCAGTAGCCGCCGCTGCCGGGCTCGGTCAGCCACTCCTGCCAGCGCCGTCCGCCGGGCCGGTGGCCCCACACGAAGAGCTTGCGGCCGCGCAGGGTGTCGGTGGAGGTCTGCACCAGCCCGTGCCCGTCGGCGTCCAGCGCGGCGATCCAGCGGCGGCGGCCGTCCGGCACCTCGTAGAAGTAGTCGGCGGCGTAGGGGCTGTTGAGGGGGTGGGTGCGGTCGATGCCGTCGTACGACGGGACGGGCACGCGGCGCAGGCGGCGCTCGTAGCCGAAATGCCAGGCGTGCTCGGCGGGGGCCAGGACCCGGACCTCCTCCGGCACCGCGATGTTGGACCACCAGTACGTCGGCACCGGCCGCTCGTGCGGGTTGCGGACGCGGACGCCGACGTAGAGGAAGTCGGAGCCGTCGGGCAGCCACAGGTCCACCTGGAAGGGCAGGTCGCGCAGCCGCTCCCACTCCCACAGGCGCAGCATCTCCCCGCCGTCGGGGGCGGAAACGCGGGCGGCGTGCAGGGGTGCGCAGGAGAGGGTGGTGTGGCCGGTGGCGCCGATGTTCCATTCGATGCCGCCGGAGTACCAGGCGCCGTTGAGGGCGAAGTTGGCGGGCTGGAACACCGGGTTGCGGTAGAGGAGTTCGCGTCCGGTGGGCAGGTGGAGCAGGGAGGCGATACGACCGCCGAGGCCGGGCAGGACGGTGGCCCGCAGCCGGTCGTTCTCGATCACCAGGGCGTCGAGGGCGCGGGGCTCGCGGGTTCTGTCGTAGCCGTCGCGGACGCGGACCGGGAGCAGGCTGTGCAGCGGCTCGTACCCGAGCTGGCGGGCCATGTCGCCGGGCATGCCGTCCCGGTCGCGGTCGTCGATGCGGTGGACCTCGTCGAGGGGGCGCAGCGGTGGCAGGGGGTTGTCCGAGCCCAACCGCGCGGCGGGCAGCGTCAGTACCTCACGTCGGATCCTCGTCACGATCACCATGGAACCCGGGGTGCGCCGAGTCGGCCAGGGGATGCGCCGGTCAGGATTGCGCAAAGGGTGTGTTCAGGCTTGGGTGCTGCGCATCTCGGCGGTGAGGGCCCAGCGTTCGTGGTCGCGCCAGGCGCCGTCGATGTGGAGCATGGCCGGGGAGAAGCCCTCCAGCCGGAAGCCGGCGCCGCGTGCCAGGGCGACGGAGGCGGTGTTCTCGGGCTGCACGTTGATCTCCAGCCGGTGCAGCCCCAGCGGTCCGAAGGCGTACCCGATGACGAGGTCGAGGCCCTCGCGCATCAGGCCGCGCCCGGCGGCGTGCGCGAAGGCGCCGTAGCCGAGGGCACCGCACTGGAAGCCGCCGCGCACGATGTTGTTGATGTTGATGAAGCCGGCGATGTCCCCGCTGTCCTTCTCGCACACCAGGAACCCGGCCTTGGTCGGGTCCTCGATCAGCCGGCCCGCGTAGGCGGCGTAGGTCTCGTCGGTGTCCGGCGGGAACAGCCAGGGCCGGTGCAGGTCCTTGCTCTCCCGGGTCCGCGCGGTGAACTCGGGGCCGTCCTCGAGGGTGAAGTGCCGGATGGCCACGCGGGGGCCCTCGGCGAGGTAGTGGGGTGCGGTGTGCGGCATCCGGTCAGCTTACGGCGCCCCGCCGGTGCCGTCTCGTGTGAAACGGCCCGGTCGGGGGCGCCGTCCGGGCAGGGCGGTCGGTGTCCGGAGCCGGTTCAGCCGCCGACGACCGGGAGCCGCAGCACCCCGGTGTCCCCGGGCGCGCTGACCACGGTCACCGGCTTGATCCCCCGGTTGCCGACGTAGGCGTCGTCGCTCGCCGCGATCACGAACCGCAGCCGGTGCCCGGGCGCGTACCGGTGCACGATGCCCGGCAGGGTGACGGTGAACTCCTTGGTCACGTCGGGCACCCGGACCGGTGCGACCAGCCGGTGCACCAGCGTCTGGGTGCCGTCGGGGGCGACGTCGTAGAGCTTGGCGAACAGCACCAGCTTGTCCGCGGCGTCGGAGGATTTCTGGGTGCGCTCGGCCGTCGGGGAGACGACCCTGAGGGTGACCTGCGGGGCGCCGACGACGTCGAGGTTCCGTGTCAGCGTCGCGCCGGTCCAGGCGAGACAGGTGCCCGAGGTGTCGTACGGCGCCGGATCGGGCAGGCCGGCGGTTTGGGCCAGGGAGCTCTCCGAATGGCTCGTGGGGAGGAGCTGGTTGGTGTATCTGCGGCTGCCGCGGGCCACTTTGGCGCGGGTGTCGACCAGCTTGCCGTCTCCGGAGAGGTAGAGGGTCCGGCTGAGGGCGGGGACCCGGTCGGCGGTGGCGTAGGTGTGGGCGGGGTCGGTGATCCAGTCCCGGTAGTAGGCGAAGGCGGGGCCGGTGCCGGTGCTCCCGTTCTTCCTCAGGTAGCGGTCGAACCAGGCGAGGATGCGCCGGCCGACATAGCTGGCCTCCAGGTTGCCCCGGGAAAGGTCGAGTTCACCGGCCGCGGGGTCGGTGAGGCCGCCGCTGTGGCCCCAGGACTGCCAGATCAGCGCGGCCGGGGTGCCCTGGGCCCTGAGCGTGCGGTAACTGGCCGTCGCCTCGTTGAGGTTGAACAGGGTGTCGGCCTGGCCCTGGACGAGCAGGGTGGGCGCCGGCACGCGGGACAGGTAGCTCGCCGGGGAGACGCGGCGGGCGTAGGCGAGCAGCCGGGCGGTGCGATCGGCCGGGTAGCTGCCGGAGTTGAGCGTGTGCACGGTGTCGCAGGCGTCGGAGACGAAGTGCAGACAGGTCAGCGAGTTGATCCGGGACGGGTCGAGGTTCGGCGTGGTCAGTGGCTGGGTCTCGCCGATCAGGTAGAAGCCGTTGGTCCACTGCCATTTGAAGGCGCCGGGGACATCGCGGGCGCCGACGGCGTTGTTCGGGTCCAGGGAGTAGGCGAGGTCGTTCCAGGTGATGATCGGCACCAGGGCGTCAAGCCGGGGGTCGGCCGAGGCGGTGGCGGTCTGGACGGCGCCGCCGTAGGAGCCGCCGATCATGCCGACGCGGGGGTCGCCGGGGGCGTCGAGGGTGACGAAGTCGGCGCGGGTGCCGTCGTCGGCGGAGCGCTTCCCGCCGAGGAAGTCGACCAGCCGGGAGGCTGCCGCGCCGTCGATGCGAGGGTCGTCGAGGGAGATCAGGCAGCCGGTGTGGCCGAAGCCCAGGCCGGAGTAGACGAGGAAGACGTAACCGCGCTCGGCGAAGGCCTTGCCGATGACGTCGGTGGAGCCGTCGGACTTGCTGCCGCCGAAGCCGTTGGTGGCGAGCACGGCGGGCGCGGGGTGCGCGTGGTCCACTCCGGCGGGCCGGTACAGGTCGGCGTCGACCCCGCAGCTGCGGCCGCCGGCCCGCACGCTGAACGTCAGCGGGGTGACGGTGTACCGGCCGCCGGCCTGGACCGGGCCGGCGGTGAGGGCGAGGGACGCGGTGAGGGCCGCGCCGAGGAGGGCGGCGAGGGCGGCACGGGATCGGGGCACGCGGCGGGGCACGGGGACCTCCACACTGAGGCACGCGGATACCGACCAGTAGGTACTGGCCGAGAGCATGCTCTGACATGTGTCAGGTGCTGGTCAATCACCCGCATGTGTGGTTTCTTGACGGGGACTCAGTAGCCGCCGGTCAGCGCAGCGCGGGCTCGTCCAGCGTCAACGTGCCGGAATCGGCATCCAGTTCGGCGGCTATCCCGAACGGGACCGTCAGCGCGTCGTCACAGTGCCCGAACCCCAGTTCCTCGACGACGGGCACACCGAGTCCGCCGAGCCGGTCGGCGAGGACCGCGCGCAGTCGCTCGTACGGGCCGCAGTCGCGCCAGGATCCGAGCCCGATCCCGGCGACCCCGTCGAGCCAGCCGGAGCGCAGCAGCTGGGTCAGCAACCGATCCACGCGGTACGGCGCTTCGCCCACGTCCTCCAGGAGCAGCAGCCCGCCCCGGGCGCCGGACCGGCCGGACGGGGTGCCGAGGTCGGTGGCCAGCAGGCTCAGACAGCCGCCCAGCGTCACCCCCCTGGCCCGTCCCGGTGCCAGCGCCGCCCCGGCCGAGGCGAGCGTCCGCACCGTCTCCGGAGCGAACAGGGTCGCCCGCAGATGCTCCTGCGCGCGGGCGCTCTTGATGAAGTCGACCCCGGCGGCGGCCGGTCCGTACAGGCTGACCAGGCCGAGCCGGGTGGCGAACGCCTGGTGCAGGACGGTGATGTCGCTGAAGCCGACGAACACCTTGGGTCCGGCCGCGCGCATCGCCTCCCAGTCGAGCAGGTCGACCATGCGCTGGGCGCCGTATCCGCCCCGGGCACACAGCACCGCGGCCACGGACGCATCGCACCAGGCCCGCTGCAGATCGGCCGCGCGGTCGGCGTCACTGCCCGCGAGATGGCCCAGCTCGCCGTGTGTGTCGAGCGCGTGGGGTGCCACCACCGGGTCGAGGTCCCAGCCGCGCAGCACGTCGAGCCCCGTCTGGAGCCGTTCCTCGGGCACCGGCCCGCTGGTGGCCACGACGGCCACCCGGGCTCCCGGGGCCAGCCGCTCGGGCCGTGTCGGTTCCTTCACGTGTGCAGCTCCAGTCCGGGGGCACCGGGCACATCCAGCCCGAACACCTGGGCGTACAGGGAGAGTTCGGCCTCCAGGGCGCGCACCATGGTCTCGGCCCGCCGGAACCCGTGCCCCTCCCCCTCGAAGGTCAGATAGGCGTGCGGCACTCCCCGGCCCTGGACGCGGGCGAGGAAGAGTTCGCACTGCGCGGGCGGGCAGATCACGTCGTCCAGGCCCTGGAGCAGCAGGAACGGCACGGTGATCCGGTCGGCGTGCGCGGCCGGCGAGCGCTCGGCGTACCGGGCCGGCACCTCGGCGGGCGGTCCGATCAGCGACTCCAGGTAGCGGGACTCGAAGTCGTGGGTCTCCGGGCCCCAGGTGGCCAGGTCGAGCACCGGGTACTCGATCGTGCCGCAGGCGTAGACGTCGGTGGTGGTCAGGGAGGCGGCGGTGGTCCAGCCGCCCGCGCTGCCGCCGCGGATCGCGAGCCGGTCCGGGTCGGCGGTGCCCTCCTCGGCGAGGGCGCGGGCGACCGCCGCGCAGTCCTCGACGTCGACCACGCCCCACTGCTCGCGCAGCCGCTCGCGGTAGGCCCGGCCGTATCCGGTGGAGCCGCCGTAGTTCACCTCGGCGACCCCGATGCCGCGTGAGGTGAAGTAGGCGATCGTCAGGTCCAGCACGAGCGACGCCCGGCCGGTCGGACCGCCGTGCGCCCAGATGACGTAGGGCGCAGGCTCGCCGTCGGGCGCGGTCCGTTCGGGATGGTGCGGCGGATAGACGTGGGCGTGCACCTCACGGCCGTCCGGTCCGGTGAAGGTGCGGATCCGCGGCTCGGGATAGTACGCGGGGTCGACGGCGTCCCGGTGCCGTGCGCCGATGGCGCGGGCCCGGCCGGTGGCGGTGTCCAGCTCGACCACTTCGCCCGCGGAACGGGGGCTGGCGCCGACGCCGACGACCCTCCCGCCGTGGACGGCGAGGGTGGAGCCGAACTCGGTCCACGGTCCGGCGATGTCGACGATCTCTCCGGATTCCGTATCCAATATCCCGAGTACGGTCGACCCCCGACCGTGTACGACCGCCACCAGACCGTTGTCCAGCGGCGCGAACCAGCGCAGCCCCGGCTTCCACAGCGGGCCGGCGAACTCCTCCTCGCGGGGGCACAGCGGGGTGCCGTCCCGGTACAGGTTCCACCAGCCGCTGCGGTCGCTTGCATACAGAAGACGGTTGTCCGCAGACCATTCGGCCTGCGCGATCGACTCCTCCGGCCCG
Organism: Streptomyces sp. NPDC001709; assembly: GCF_053596375.1. NCBI lineage: Bacteria > Bacillati > Actinomycetota > Actinomycetes > Kitasatosporales > Streptomycetaceae > Streptomyces > Streptomyces sp. NPDC001709. Next base: position 57,265 of record NZ_JBSFGB010000040.1, read on the forward strand.
CCGGCCACCGTGTGGACGGTATGCAGTGTGCCGTCGGCACCGATCTCACCGACGAGCAGTTCCGTCCCGTCCCACGGCATGCGCGGGTGGTCCCAGCCGAGCCAGGCCGCCCGGCGGCCGTCGGGCGAGACCCGGGGACCGGTGACGAACCGGTGCCGGCCGTCGGTGAGTTCGCGTACGGCGGATCGGTCCTCGGCGGCGGATCCGTCCAGCGGTACGGCCGCCAGGACCCGCCGTACGTCCGAGGGGCCGTCCCCGGTGAACTCCTCCAGCACGCACCACACCTCGCCGCGCGCGAGGTCCAGATGGGGGTCGGTCCAGCGTAGTCCCCCGCCCACGGCGGAGACGGGGGTCAGCGGGCGCGGCTCGCCGCCACCGGGCTCGTACCGGTACAGCCGCTGGTCGGCGAAGTGCGTGAACACGACGAGTGGTTCGCCGCCCCGCACCGCTCCGGTCCAGGGGCGGCCGCCGTACTCCACCACCCGGTTGCGCACGTTCCACGGCGCGGGCAGGACGGCCTCCTCGGCGCCCTCGGCCGTGCGCCGCACCAGCGCCCGCCGGCCGCCCTCGGCCGGGCGGGGCTCGGTCCACCACACCTCGTCCCCGACGAAGCCGACCCACTCCGGCTGTCCGTCGTGCGCGGCGGCCATGGCCGCGTCGACCGGCGACGGCCACGATCCGTACGGCGACGTCCGCACCTTCTCCCCCATCCCCTAGGCCGTGCGCAGGAAGCGGTCGAGCACCCGGACGCCGAAGTGCAGCGCCTCGACGGGCACACGCTCGTCCACGCCGTGGAACAGCGCCTGGTAGTCGAGGTCCTCGGGCAGCTTCAGCGGGGCGAAACCATAGCCGGTGATACCGAGCCGGGAGAACTGCTTGGCGTCCGTGCCACCGGACATGCAGTACGGCACCACGTGCCCTTCCGGCGCGAACTCCCGCACGGCGGCCCGCATCTTCGCGAAGGTCGGCGAGTCCACCGGCGCCTGCAGGGCCACCTCGCGGTGTGCGAACTCCCAGCTCACATCGGGGCCGGTCAGCTGGTCGAGGGTGGCGGTGAACTCCTCCTCGGAGCCCGGCAGACAGCGCCCGTCGACGTAGGCGACCGCCTCGCCGGGGATCACGTTCAGCTTGTAACCGGCGTTCAGCATGGTCGGGTTGGCGCTGTTGCGGACGGTCGCCTCCACCAGCGCCGCCGCCGGGCCGAGCTTCTCCAGCAGCCGGTCCACGTCCCGGAAGTCGGGTTCGATGCCGTACAGGGCGGCGAGTTCGGTGAGCGCGGCCCGGACGGTCGGGGTGAGCCGGAGCGGCCACTCGTGCGCGCCGATGCGGGTGACGGCGGCGGCGAGCCGGGTCACCGCGTTCTCCTTGTTCACCTTGGAGCCGTGTCCGGCCCGGCCCCGTGCGGTGAGCTTCAGCCAGCCGGTGCCCCGCTCCCCCGCCGCGATGGGGTAGAGCTGCCGGCCGGCGCCGTCGTGGAAGGTGAAGGCCCCGGACTCGCTGATGCCCTCGGTGCAGCCCTCGAACAGCTCGGGGTGGCTGTCGGCGAGGAACCCGGAGCCGTCCTCGGCGCTGGCCTCCTCGTCGGCGGTGAACGCGATGACGAGGTCCCGGCGGGGCCGTACGCCCTGCCGGGCCCAGGAGCGGACGACGGCGAGGATCATCGCGTCCATGTTCTTCATGTCGACGGCGCCCCGCCCCCACACCACCCCGTCGCGGATCTCGCCGGAGAACGGGTGCACGCTCCAGTCGGCCGCCTCCGCCGGCACCACGTCCAGGTGACCGTGCACCAGCAGCGCGTCGGCGGACGGGTCGGTGCCCTCGATCCGCGCGACGACGTTGGTGCGCCCCGGCGTCCGCTCCAGCAGCACCGGTTCCAGGCCCGCGCCGGCCAGCCGCTCCGCCGCGTACTCCGCGGCCGGCCGCTCCCGGCAGTCCCCGCCGCCCCGGTTGGTGGTGTCGATGCGGATCAGTGCGGAGGTGAACTCCACGACCTCGGCCAGGGCCGTTTCGTCGGCCTGCTGGTCAGCCATACTGCTCCTCCACGGCGGCGGAGACGATCGTGGTGACCGCCTTGAACGTCCTGATCCCCTCGTACATGGTGGCGCTGGTGTACGCCACTTTCCGCTCCCCGATCCGCGCGACCCCGGGCACCACGGTCGCGGCCATCGCCAGGTGCTCGGCGTCGAACTCCACCACGACCGTGAACGGCCCGGCCTCGACGGGTGCGTGACGCACCGCCAGCCGGGCGGCCTCCTTGGCGGCGGCGCGGATGTCGGACGCGGTACGGGCCGGGGTCCGGCACACCGCCGCATACCGGGACACATGATCCTTGACGGCGACCTTCAGCGCCTCGGGCGCGTACCCGAGCGCGTCCTCGCAGGCGAGGTCGTCGCCGGTGACGAGGACGACGGGGACGCCGTACTCGGCGACGACGTGCGCGTTGAGCAGCCCCTCGCTGGCGCGTACGTCGTCGAGCCACACCCCGGTGATCTGGTTGGCGAGGTAGGTGTGGGCGAGGACGCCCTCCATGCCGGCGCCCGCGTGGTAGCCGACGAACGCGATGCCGTCGACGTCACCGTGCTGCACGCCCTCCACCATGGACAGCGTCTTGTGCCGCCCGGTGAGCATCTCGACCCGCTCGTCGAGCCGCTCCAGCAGCAGGTTGCGCATGGTCCAGTGGGCCTCGTTGACGAGCACCTGGTCGGCGCCGCCGTCGAAGAAGCCCTGCACGGCGGCGTTCACGTCCGAGGTGAACATCGCCCGGCACCGCTCCCACTGCGGCGTCCCCGGCAGCACATCGGCCGGCCAGGTGACACCCGTGGCACCCTCCATGTCGGCACTGATGAGGATCTTCATGCTGGGTCACGTTACGCGCCGAGCCGGACACCGGCCAGGAAGAGGGCCGCAAGCCCTGGCCGGAAGTCGGCGGCGGTGCGGCCGCCGGTCCTAGAGTCGAAGGCCCAGGTGATCTCTGCGAAAGGACTCGACTCCAGTGGCGGACAAGCGGGTTGTCATCGTGACCGGCGCGGGCACGGGCATCGGGGAGGCCACGGCCCGGCTGCTGTGCGAAGGGGGGCACCACGTGGTCGTCACCGGTCGCCGAGCCGAACCGCTGCACCGCCTCGCGCGGGAGACGGGGGCGCTCGCTTATCCGTCCGATGTCGGTGAGCCGGACGCGGCCGAGGGGCTCGTCCGGGCGGCTCTTTCCGCACACGGGCGCATCGACGGGGTGGTGCTGAACGCGGGGATCGGGCGCGGCGGAGCCGTGGGGGACCTGACGCTGCGGGACTGGGAGGAGGTGATGCGCACCAATGTCACCGGCCCGCTGCTCCTGCTGCGTGCGGCGATCGGGCATCTGCTGGAGTCCAGGGGGGCGGTGGTCGCCGTCGCCTCGGTCTCCGCACTGCGCAACGGCACGAGCAACGCCCCGTACGCCACGTCCAAGGCGGCCCTGCTCCAGCTCTGCCGTTCCGTGGCCGTGGATTACGGGCGCCGGGGAGTGCGGGCCAACATCGTGTGCCCCGGCTGGGTACGGACCGAGATGGCCGACCGGCGCATGGCGCGCTTCGCCGAGCAGGCGGACCTGCCGGGCGGGGGCGTGGACGCCGCCTATGCGGAGGCGACCCGGCCGCTGCCCCAGGGACGGCCGGGTGAGCCGCGCGAGGTCGCGGAGGCGATCGGCTGGCTGCTGTCCCCGGCGGCGTCGTACGTCAACGGAGCGGTGCTCACCGTGGACGGCGGTGCGACCGCCCTGGATCCGGGGACCCTCGCGTTCGACTTCCACATCGCACCACGCGCCGACGAGGACTCCGCAGCTCCCCGGTGAGCGGCCCCGACGGCGAGGTCCCCCCTCGGGGCCGCTTGTCCGCAGGCCTATGCGCCGGCGAGGACGAACCAGCGGGCCGGCAGGTCGATGCGGGTGCCGTCGGCCAGGTTCTCGGTCTGCGGCAGGGTCGTCCCGCCCTCGGCGAGGACCTTCAGACCGGCCTCGCCGAGCAGGCGCGGGATCTCCTCGTCGTCGGCGTCGGCGGGCTTGAGCCCGTGGTGGAAGACGCGCCGCAGCTTGGGCCCCGGGCCGCCCTCCTGGGATGCGGCACGCCTGAGCACGTCCCGGGAGCCGGAGGTGAGTTCGACGACGAACGCCCGGCCCTCGGTGCCGATGATCTCGGCGACGGCGGCGGCGACCGCTGGCCGCGCCTCGGGTTCGCTCTGGTGGATGACGGCCCGCATGTAGACGTTGGCGTCGCCGAGCCGCTCGTGCAGGGCGCGTACGGCGCCGGAGTCGGTGAGGTCGAGCTGCTGGAACTCCACGACGTCGTCCGCCGTGGTGCGGCGGGCGTGCTCGACGGCGGCGTGCGAGAGGTCGACGCCGACGGCGCGCGCGAACCGGGTGGCGAGGAAGCGGGTCTGGGTGCCGTTGCCGCAGCCGAGGTCGACGATGGTGCGCGCCGGGTCCGCGTGGGGCAGCAGCAGGGCGCTGTGCGGTTCGGCGGTCAGGGCGGGATCGGAGTCCCAGATCGCCTCGCCCGTCTCGTCGGATGTCTCGCTCCAGTAACTCTCCCAGGCCTTACGGTAGTTGTCCGAGACGTTCATGGTGATCTCCCCACGGTTCCGGTTCCGTGATCGGGATATCGCGGGGGCATGCGGCGGGGCAAGGGGCGGGAGGCCACCTTCACCGGATGTACGGACCTCCGGCGAGGGCCTGTTCGAACCAGACGGTCTTGCGGTGCCCGCTGGCGCTGGCGCCCCATTCCCGGGCCAGCCGGCTGACCACGCGCAGGCCGCGGCCCGACTCGTCGTAGGGGCCGGCGCTCAGCATCGCGGGCAGGGCGGGTTCGTCGTCGGTGACCTCGAACAGCAGCGCGTCGGTGCGGACCACGCGCAGCCCGACCGGCTCGCTCACGGCGTGCCGCACGGCGTTGGTGACGACTTCGCTGACCAGCAGCTCGGCGGTCTCCACGGCCTGCGGCAGGCCCCACTGCAGCAGCTGTTCGCGGACCAGCCGGCGGGCCCGGGAGGCCTCGCGCGGGTCGGTGTCGAGCCGCCATTCGGCCACGTGGTCGTCGGGGATGCCGTTGAGGCGGGCCATGAGCAGGGCGACGTCGTCCTTGCGGCCGCCGCGGGTGTTGAGGGCGCGGATGATGGTGTCGCAGGCGTCGTCCATGGAGGCGGCGGGGTGTGCGGCGGACTCGCAGAGCGCGGCGAGGCCCTCGCCGATGTCGGAGCCGCGCACCTCGACCAGTCCGTCGGTGCACAACACCAGCCGGTCGCCGGGCGAGACCGTGACCCGGGTGGCTTCGAAGGGGACGCCGCCGACGCCGATGGGCGCTCCGGTGGGCAGGTCGAGGAGTTCGCTGCTGCCGTCCTCGGCGCGGACCAGGACGGGCGGGATGTGGCCGGCGTTGGCGAGGTGCAGCTCGCCGCGGATCGGGTCGTAGACGGCGTACAGGCAGGTGGCGAGGTAGGCGTCGCCGAGCCGGCGGGCCAGGTCGTCCAGGTTGCGCAGGAGCTGGGCGGGCGGGGTCTCCATGGTGGCCATGGTCTGCACGGCCGTGCGCAACTGGCCCATCATCGCGGCCGAGTTGAGGCCGTGGCCCATGACGTCGCCGACCACGAGGGCGGTGCGCGAGCCGGGCAGTTTGATGGTGTCGAACCAGTCGCCGCCGATCCGGCCGAGCCGGGTGCCGGGCAGATAGCGGGTGGCGACGTCGCAGCCTGCCATCCGCGGGGTGACCTGCGGGAGCATGCTGTCCTGCAGGGTGTCGGCGACGTTCTCCTGGTAGGTGTACATGCGGGCGTTGTCGAGCACGAGGCCGGCCCGCGCGGCGAGTTCGGCGCCGGTGGTGCGGTCCATGTCGTCGAAGGCCGGGCGGTCCGGGCGGCGCATCAGCACCATGAAGCCGAGGACGACGTTACGGGCCTTGAGCGGCACGATCAGCAGGGAGCGGCCGCCGATGAGCGGCCTCAGGTCGCGCTTCTCGAACTCGCCGGAGATGCGGTTGGACAGCTCCTCGGTGACCCGCGGGATCAGGACCGGTTCGCCGGTGCTCATGCACCGGTAGAACGGGGTGTGTTCGGGGAAGGCGAAGGCCTCGCCGACGGGCACGGTGTCGTCCCAGCGGCCCGGTTCGTCGTTGTGCTCGACCCACACCCGGAACATCACGGTCTGCTCGTCCGGCGGGCCGTCCGGGAAGCCCTCGCCGGCAAGGACGGCCGCGCGTAGATGGGTGCCGGCGAAGTCCGCGAACCGGGGCACGGCGGCGCTGGTGACCTCGCGGATGGTCTCGCCGAGGTCGAGGGAGGAGCCGATGGCGGAGCTGACCTCGTTGAGGAACTCCAGCCGCTCGCGCACGGCGGCGTACTCCAGGTCCTGCTCGGCGCCCTCCGGGACGAGCACGGCGGCGGCCGGCGGCGCCTGCGCTGCGACGGCCTCGGTGCGCCCCCGCCCGGGGCGGCGGGGCACGCCCCAGTACGGAGTGACGGGCACTCGGTCGAACTGGCTGAACTCCAGGACCGGATAGCCCAGTTCGAGCACCTGGGAGACGATGCGGCCACTCAGGCCCGGGCCCATGTTGGGCAGGATCTCGGGCAGCCGCCGTTCGAGTTCCTCGGAGGCGGGCAGTTCGGTGTGGCGGGCGAAGCCGGGCGAGATGCGTTCGGCGGTCTCGTCGTCGTAGCCGCGTTCGTCGCGCAGCCGGGTGGCGTCGGCGGCCAGCACGAGCAGCCGGGAGGGGCCCGGGCCGACCAGCGGGTAGGCCCACCACAGCACGTCCAGCCGCTCGCCGTCGGGGGCCGGTTCGTGCGGGAAGAGCCGGGCGCGGCCCGCGGTGGCGTAGGCGGTGCGGCCGCCGAGCGAGGCCTCCAGGTCGGGGCCGGGCCCGTCGTACTCGTCGTGGGCGCCCGGCATCGGATCGCCGTGCGGGTCCTCCGGGAGGGCGCCTGAAACGGGCAGCAGATCGGCCGCGGCACGCCCGACGGCCTCCTCCCGGCCCGCGCCGAACAGGCGCCGGGCACCGCTGCTCCAGTGGGACACCAGTCCGTCGCGGTCGACGACGACCACGGCCAGCGGAATCCGGCCCGCCGCCGCGTCACCGACGCCGCGCCCGGGAGGTGTGCCCCGCTCGCTGCCACGGTCCATGGCCCAGGCCCTCTCTCCCCAAGGCTGTACGCAAACGATCTGTGCCGCCCGCCACTACGGTACGGCGACGGCCGGTCGCGATGTGTGGCAATCCTGGAATTGGTTTCACCGGATCGCGCCGACGCGCAGCTCAGCGCCCCGCGGACGCCACCGCTCGGTCCCCGCTCAGTCCTCGTGGCCCAGTTGCAGGTCCCGTTCGGTACGGCCGCCGCCCGCGACCTGGAGCACGGTGGCGACCGGCGGGTAACCGGCGGCGATGACCGTGTACTCGCCGGAGGAGAGGTCGACGAACCGGAACGCTCCGTCCGCTCCGGTGGTGAGGGTGTCGACGACGTTGCCCGCGGCGTCGAGGAGCGTCACGCGCGCGTCCTCCACGGGCCGTCCGCCGCTCGCCCGGACGGTGCCCCGGAGCACGGCGCCGCCCGCGAGTTCGATGTCCTGCCGGGCCTCCCTGGCGGCCTGCACGGTGACCGGGAGGGCGGCGGGCCGGAAGGCGGGCGCGCTGGCGGCGAGGGTGTACTCACCGGCGACCAGTTCGGTGATGACATAGCCGCCCTCCCGCCCGCTGCGGGTGGTGGCGACGACCTCGCCCTGCACATTGGTGAGGGTGACGGTGGCGTCCCGCACGGGGCTGCCGTCGGCGGTCAGCACGCTGCCGGCGAGGCGTCCGGCGCCGCCGAGGACGACGTCGAGATCGACGGGCCGTTCGCCGACGGTGACCGAGACGGCCTGCGGCTGGTGGCCGCCGGCGGCGGCGATCAGCACGTACGACCCCGAGCCCGGCGTGCTCAGCGCGTACCGCCCGTCCTCGCCGCTCGCACCGCGCCCGATCTGCTGCCCGGCGACGTCGATGAGGGTGAGCGCCGCGCGGGGCACCACGGTGCCGTCGGGGTGCTGGACCATCCCGCAGACGGGGATCTGGGCGGCGTAGGGGGAACGGGCCTGCGGGATGGGCGCGTTCACGGTCTCGGGCTCGGTTTCGGCGGTGTGGTGGGACACCAGGGGTTTCTCCTTGAGGAAGAAGGCGATGAGCAGGCCGAGGACGAGCACCGGGACGAGGTAGAGGAAGATCCGGGGCATCGCGTCGGCGTAGGCGCGGATGTAGGCGTCGCGCAGCGCCGGGGGCAGCGCATGGACGAGCTGCGGGGTGAGGGAGTCCGGATCGGGCAGCGTCGCGCCCGCGCGCGGGGGCAGCTCCTTGTGCAGCGAGGAGGTGAGCCGGTTCGCGAAGAGGGTGCCGAAGACCGCGGCGCCGACGCTGCCGCCGATCTGCCGGAAGTAGTTGTTGGCGCTGGTGGCGGTGCCGAGGTCGGCGGGCCGTACGGAGTTCTGCACGGCGAGGACGAGGACGGGCATCACCATGCCGATGCCGGCGCCGAGGACGGCCATCCAGATGCTGTAGTGCGGCCGGGGTGTGTCGACTTCGAGGCGGGAGAGCAGCCACATGCCCACGGCGGAGACGGCGCCGCCGAGGACGGGGAAGATCTTGTAGCGGCCGGTGTGGCTGATGAGCTGGCCGCCGATGACGGAGGCGCCGACGATTCCGGCCATCATGGGCAGCATCAGCAGCCCGGACTCGGTGGCGCTGGCCCCGTCGACCATCTGCAGGAAGGTCGGCAGATAGCTGGCGGCGCCGAACAGGGCGACGCCGATCACGAGGCCCACCAGGCCGCTGACGTTGAAGACGGAGTCGCGGAACAGCCGGAGCGGGATGAGGGGTTCGGCGGCGAAGCGCTCGGCGACCAGGAAGAGGACGACGGCGGCGAGCGCACCGGCGCCGAGGCCGAGGATCTGCCGGGAGCCCCACGCGTACTCGGTGCCGCCCCAACTGGTCAGCAGGACCAGGCAGGTGGAGGCGGTGGCGAGCAGCAGCGCGCCGAGGACGTCCAGGCGGCCGCGGGTGCGCGGCTTGGGCAGTTTCAGGACGACGGTGATGACGGCGAGGGTGACCAGCCCGAAGGGGACGTTGATGTAGAAGCACCAGCGCCAGGAGAGGTGGTCGGTGAAGTAGCCGCCGAGCAGCGGCCCGGCGACGGAGGCGAGACCGAAGGCGGCGCCGATCAGGCCCATGTAGCGGCCGCGCTGCCGGGGCGGGACGATGTCGGCGATGATCGCCTGCACGCCGATCATGAGGCCGCCCGCGCCTACGCCCTGGAGCGCGCGGAAGGCGATCAGCTGGTCCATCGACCCGGCCCGGCCGGCGAGCGCGGAGCCGAGGACGAAGACGGCGATGGCGAACAGGAAGACGCCCTTGCGGCCGACGAGGTCACCGAGCTTGCCGTACAGGGGCAGGCCGATGGTGGAGGTGAGCAGGTAGGCGGTGATCGCCCAGGACATCCGGTCCAGGCCGTGCAGTTCGCCGACGATCTTCGGCAGCGCGGTCGCGACGATCATCTGGTCGAGCGCCGCGAGCAGCAGGGCGAGCATCAGCCCGAAGAACACCAGCCGCACGCGGGGCGCGCCGAGCTCGGCCGCCGGTGCGGGAGCCTGCGGTGCGGCGACGGAGTCTTCCTCGGCCGGTGTCACCACCGGCTCTTGCTCCGCGAGTGTCGTGCCGCCCACGTACCGCTCCCCTCGTCACACCTGTCACAATTCCCGCGTAAGCCGTCAACTGTGAGCAACTGCGGCGAGTTACGGAATCGTTCCGGGCGAGAGGGAGATCCACTCGAACCGGTGAAGGGGCACAACACCCCCTCACCGGCGGGGGCTTGGGCCTACTTCTCGACCTCGGTGGCGAGCTTGGCGAGCACGGCGTCGTAGATCCGGCCGAGTCCCTTGGGCGCGAACGTCTTCTCGAAGAAGCCGCCGATGCCGCCGGCACCCTTCCAGGTGGTGGTGACGACGACCCGGGACTTCCCCTCACCGGCCGGGGTGACACGCCAGGTGGTGACCATGGAGGAGTTGCGGTCCTTCTCGACCAGTTCGCCGTCGGTGGGCTCACTGACCTCCAGCAGGCAGTCGCGCACCCGCTTGCTCGTGGCCTGGAGCTTCCAGTGGACGAGGGTGCCCTCGCCGTCGCCGCCCTCACGGACCTCGTACTCGCTGAAGTGGTCGGGCAGCAGCTTCTGCCGCGTGCCGCGGTAGTCGGCGAGGGCGTCGAACACCTTCTCCGCGTCCGCCTCGACGACCCGCTCCGTAGTGGCCTCGACCTGCGCCATTGCGTTCCTCCAGGACCTGATTTCTCGGGGTTGGGGAAAGCCAACCACCCCGGTGCCCGGCCGCCCAAATCGGGGGGCACCTCCAAGGCTCCCCACCAGGGATCGCACGATCATGGGAACGCATGTTCTATTCTCTGCCCAGTGCTAGCGAGGAGGGCGTCATGCGCTGGGAGAACCTCACAGGGGAGAGCGAACACGGCCGGGCCGAGGCCGCGCTGTTCGGCGCGGACGCCGTGACCACGCGCACCTTCGACACGCCCGAGTTCCGCGGGATCACCTTCCACGAGGTCCGGGCCCGGTCGGTGCTGAACCGGGTGCCGGGCGCCTCGCGCATGCCCTTCGAGTGGACCGTCAATCCCTATCGGGGCTGCACGCACGCGTGCGTGTACTGCTTCGCCCGCAAGACGCACAGCTATCTGGACCTCGACACCGGCATCGGCTTCGACACCCAGATCGTGGTCAAGGTGAACGCGCCCGAGGTGCTGCGCCGGCAGCTGGCCTCCCGCCGCTGGCAGGGCGATCACGTGGCGATGGGCACCAACGTCGACTGCTACCAGCGCGCCGAGGGCCGCTACGGGCTGATGCCGGGCATCATCCGCGCCCTCACCGAGCACGCCAACCCGTTCTCGATCCTCACCAAGGGCACGCTGATCCTGCGCGATCTGGACCTGTTGGTCCGCGCGGCCGAGGTGACGGACATCGGCATCTCGGTCTCCGTCGGCTTCCTCGACACCGAGCTGTGGCGCACGGTGGAGCCGGGCACGCCCGCACCCGAGCGCCGCCTGGACGTCGTACGCACCCTGGGCGAGCACGGCATCGGCTGCGGGGTGCTGATGGCGCCGGTCGTCCCGTTCCTGAGCGACCATCCGGACCGGCTGCGGGCCACGGTACGGGCGATCGCCGCGGCCGGGGCCACCTCCGTCACGCCCTTGGTGCTGCATCTGCGGCCCGGCGCACGGGAGTGGTTCATGACGTGGCTCGCCCAGCACCATCCGCACCTGGTGCGGCGCTACGAGCGGCTGTACGCGGAGGGCGCCTACGCACCCAAGTGGTACCAGCGCCGGATCACCCGTCAGGTGCACGAGCTGGCGCAGGAGTACGGTATCGGGCCCACCCACCCGGGCCTGGCCCGCCGGATCACCCCGGCGGAACCTTCCAGCGCGTCCGAACCGACCCAGCTCACGCTCCTGTGAGAAGGCCGCCCGCCTTCGAGTGAGAGTGCCGCCCGCCCTCGAGTCAGGGCGTTCGAGGGCTTCGGGCAACCCAAACGGGTCAACTCTGCCTATAAGGCGTTCTTCAGGGCGCCGATTTCGGGACGATGCGGCGAAAGACACGACCCTCGCGGTCCGCCGACACCTCCGTCCCGGGAGAACGCATGAGAACACGCGCAGCCGTGCTGTGCGCAGCCGCCGCCGTGCTCGCGGGCTCGGTCACGGCCCTGCCCGCGCGGGCGGCCCCGGTCGCCCCCGCCGCCCGGCTCGCCTGGACGAAGTGCGGCACGATCGACAGTCCGTCGCTGCAGTGCGCCTCCGTGACGGTGCCGCTGGATCACGCGAACCCGTCGGGCCGGCAGATCACGCTCGCCCTCACCCGCGTCCCGCACACCGCGCCGACCTCCCAGGGCCCCCTGCTGGTCAACCCCGGCGGGCCCGGCGGCAGCGGCCTGACGCTCGCCGGATTCGTCGCCTCGGCGCTGCCCAAGAGCGTCGCCGCGCAGTACGACGTCATCGGCTTCGACCCGCGCGGGGTCGGCCGGAGCAGCCCTGCCCTGGACTGCGCGCCCGGCCACTTCAAGACCGTGCGCCCGGACACCGTGCCCGCCACGGCCGCGCTGGAGCGGACCAACCTCGCGCGCGCGCAGTCCTTCGCCGCCGCCTGCGGCCACAAGTACGCCGACCTGCTGCCCTACATGGACACGGTCAACGCCGCACAGGACCTGGACGCCATCCGCGTGGCCCTCGGCGCGCCGCGCATCAGCTACTTCGGCTACTCCTACGGCACCTATCTCGGCGCGGTCTACGCGAAGCTGTACCCGCAGCGGATCCGGCGCCTGGTGCTGGACTCGATCGTCGACCCGACCGGCGTCTGGTACACGGACAACCTCGACCAGGACCAGGCCTTCAACGACCGCCACCGCGCGCTGATGGCCTGGATCGCGCGGTACGACTCCACGTACCACCTCGGCACGGACCCCGCGAAGATCGAGGCCGCGTGGTACGCGATGCGGGCGGCGCTGGCGAAGAAGCCGGCCGGGGGCAAGGTGGGCGCCTCCGAACTGGAGGACACCTTCATCCCCGGCGGCTACTACGACGGCTACTGGCCCTACCTCGCCGAGGCGTTCGCGGCGTACGTGCGCGACAAGAACACCGAGCCGCTGGTGGCGGCGTACGAGAAGTTCGGTGCCGCGGACGGCTCGGGCGACAACGGCTACAGCGTCTACTCGGCGGTGCAGTGCCGTGACGCCTCCTGGCCCGTCAGCTGGAACTCGTGGCGCGCCGACACCTGGGACATCTACCGCAAGGCACCCTTCATGGCCTGGAACAACGCCTGGTACAACGCGCCGTGCGCGTTCTGGCCGGCCGAGAGGCGCCAGCCGCTGAGCATCGCCAACGCCGAGCTGCCGCCGGTGCTGCTCTTCCAGGCGACGGACGACGCGGCCACGCCGTACCCGGGCGGTGTCACGGTCCACCGGCTGCTCGCCGACTCCAGCCTGGTGGTCGAGGAGGGCGGCGGCAACCACGGCATCACGCTGAGCGGCAACGCCTGCCTGGACACGTACCTGGCCTCGTATCTGACGAACGGCAGTGTCCCGCGCAGTGCGGGCACGAGCGTCGCGGACGCGGTCTGCGAGAAGTCACCGGATCCCAAGCCGCTGGCGGCGAAGGCGTCGCCATCGTCGACGCGCGGCGAGGACCTGCACGCCCTGCTGGGCTTCCGCCGGTAGGACGGTCCTGGGCCGGCAGGACGACTCCGCGACCCGTCGGGGGCGTTGTCAGTGGTGTGCTCCACCATGGAGCCATGACCGAACCGACGCGCATCCCCGCCCCCGACGGCGTGGCCCCCGCCGCCCAGTACAGCCACGTCGTCTCGGCGACCGGCCGCTTCGTCGCCGTCTCCGGCCAGCTCGCCCTCGACGAGCACGGCAAGCTGGTCGGCGAGGGCGACCCCGCGGCCCAGGCCCGCCAGGTGTTCGAGAACCTCCGGCGCTGCCTGGCCGCGGCCGGGGCCGGCTTCGAACACGTGGTGAAGCTGACGTACTTCGTCACCGACACCGCCCACCTCCCGGCGATCCGCGCGGCCCGGGCCGCCCACATACCCGACGACCGTCTCCCGGCGTCCTCAGCCGTGCGGGTCGCCGGGCTGGTGGCACCGGAGTTCCTGATGGAGATCGAGGCGCTGGCGGTGGTGGGCGAGTGACCCCCACCGCCAGGGGCTGACGCCGGCTGCGGGCTGACCGGCCGTCACATCACCTCCTTGTGCTGGTCCTTCTGCCGGCCCTTCTGTTGGTCCTTCTGCTGGGGGATCCGCGCCAGCGCCCGTACCGCCGCCTCCGCGAGGGTCGGGTGGGCCAGGGCCTCCTTCAGGACGCGGCGGGCGCGGGGGTCGCCAAGGGTGCCGAGGCCCTCCACGCAGGCGAGGGCGACCCGGCGGTAGGGGTCGTGCGGGCGGAGCCGGCGCTCCAGGGTGGTGATCAGCGCGGGCACGGACTCGGGGGCGCGGAGGTCGGTCAGGAGCCGTACGGGGTGCAGGGCGTAGGCCACGCGGAGTTCGTTGGTGGCGAGGGCCGCCGCCGCGCGGGCCGTGCGGGGGTCGCCCAGGCGGGCGAGGGCGTAGGCGGCGGAGGCGCAGCGCGGGGGGTCGCGGTGGTTGAGGAGGAGCACCAGGGACTCGAAGGCGCGCCGGTCGCCGGTGAGGCCCAGCCGGAACGCGGCCAGTTCCCTGGCCCACAGCGGCTGTCCGGGCACGGTGAGCACCTCCGCGAGTTCGTCGTGGTCCTCGGTCGCCAGCAGCCGGTCGAACGCCGCCGAGCCGCGCGACTCCTGCCGTAAGCGCTCCGTGAGTGATCGCAACTCTTCGTCCACAACGTCCAGCGTAGGCGGGTGGCGAGGCCGGGGGGAGCTACATCACAAAGTCCGGTCGGACTCAGGTCTGGCGCGCTCGTTACTCGCCGGTTAAGCTCAGACGAGCGAGTTACCCACTCGCGTTTCCGCTGACGACGGTTTGGTGACGCAGCCGTCGTCGGGGGTCCCTCCCACGCCGCCCTTGAGGCAGTGGGGGAGCGGTCGGTTCGGTACGACGTGTACCGCTGTTCGACCCGGCTCCGGGACAGGGCCGGTCGGTTTCCCTGCCGTTCGCGGGCGTGTGCACGCCCGTGGCACCGGCAGCACCGGGCGTGTGCGCTCGCAGCCCGGCAACACCCGCACTCCTTTCCGCCCCGCGGTGCGCCCCTCGGCGCACCCGGCGCGCTCCTCGTCGTCACCCTCATTCCTGGAGTCCCGCGATGGCCACTCCCCTGTCCCCCCAGTCCGGTACCTCTCAGTCCCCGCTCAAGACGATCGCCGTCGTCGGCCTCGGCACCATGGGCACCGGTATCACCGAGGTCCTCGTGAAGGCCGGCCGCGAGGTGATCGGCATCGACATCAGCGAGGCCCGGACCTCGCGGTCCGTCGCCGCCCTGGAGGCCTCCACCGCCCGTGCCGTGGCGCGTGGCCGGCTCACCGAGCAGGAGCGCGCCGACGCCCTCGCCCGGGTGCGCACCGGCACCGACCTCTCGGCGGCGGCCGACGCCGACCTCGTCATCGAGGTGGCTCCGGAGTCGTACGAGATCAAGCAGCAGATCTTCCGCGAGCTGGACGGCATCGTCCGCCCCGAGACGATCCTCGCGACCGGCACCAACGCCCTGTCCGTCACCCGTCTCGCCGCCGACTCCGCCCGCCCCGAGCGCGTGCTCGGGCTGCACTTCTTCAACCCGGCGCCGGCGATGCGGCTGGTCGAGGTGGTCTCCTCCGTGCTGACCTCGCCGCAGGCCGTCGCCGCGGTCACGGACCTCGCGATCGAGCTGGGCAAGGAGCCGGTCGCGGTCGGCGACCGCCCCGGATTCGTCGCCGACGGCCTGCTCTTCGGCTACCTCAACCAGGCCGCCGCGATGTACGAGGCGCGGTACGCCTCCCGCGAGGACATCGACGCGGCGATGCGGCTCGGCTGCGGCCTGCCGATGGGCCCGCTCGCCCTGCTGGACCTGATCGGCATCGACACCGCGCGTACGGTCCTGGAGGCCATGTACGCCGAGTCCCGCGACCGGCTGCACGCCCCGGCCCCCATCCTGAAGCAGCTCAGTGAGGCGGGTCTGACCGGCCGCAAGTCCGGCCGCGGCTTCTACACCTACGAGGCGCCGGGCAGCGCCACGGTCGTGCCGGACGCGCTGACCCCGGCGGCGGACGGCGCGGCGGCCCAGGGCCGCGAGGTCCGCTCGGTGGGCGTCGCCGGCTCCGGCACCATGGCCTCGGGTATCGCCGAGGTGTTCGCCAAGGCGGGCTACGACGTCGTCCTGGCCGCCCGCAGCGAGGAGAAGGCCCAGGCCGCCAAGGCCCGGATCGGCAAGTCCCTCGCGCGCTCCGTGGACAAGGGCCGGCTGACCGCCGAGGCCGCCGCGCAGATCCTGGACCGGATCGCCCCGGCCGGGTCCTACGACGCCTTCGGCGACGTCGACCTGGCCGTCGAGGCGATCGCCGAGGACCTGGAGATCAAGCGGCAGCTGTTCACCACGCTGGACAAGGTCTGCAAGCCCGGCGCGGTCCTCGCCACCACCACCTCCTCGCTGCCCGTCGTCGCCTGCGCCCGCGCCACCTCGCGCCCGCAGGACGTGATCGGCATGCACTTCTTCAACCCGGCGCCGGCCATGAAGCTGGTCGAGGTCGTCCGTACGGTGCTGACGGCCGACGACGTCCACGCGACGGTTCGCGAGGTCTGCGCGAAGATCAAGAAGCACGCGGTGGACTGCGGCGACCGCGCCGGCTTCATCGTGAACGCGCTGCTGTTCCCGTACCTGAACAACGCCATCAAGATGGTCGAGGAGCACTACGCGTCGCTGGACGACATCGACGCGGCGATGAAGCTCGGCGGTGGCTACCCGATGGGTCCGTTCGAGCTCCTGGACGTCGTCGGGCTCGACGTCTCGCTCGCGATCGAGCAGGTCCTGCACCGCGAGTTCCGCGACCCCGGCCTGGCCCCGGCCCCGCTGCTGGAGCACCTGGTGGCCGCGGGCTGCCTCGGCCGCAAGACCGGCCGCGGCTTCCGCGAGTATGCCCGCCGCTGACGGCGCCGGCGACTGGTCCCGCACGGAGACGGACTGGGGCGGACTGCTCGACCCCGCGGACGCACCCCCGCCCTCCTGGGGCGGGGGAGGCTCCCTGGGCGGGGGAATCCCCTCACCCGCGCACCGAACTGCGCACATGCAGTACGTTCGGGTCATGTCCCAGCCCGCCAAGTCCTCCCGTACACCAGCTACGCCCGACGCGCCGGAAAGTGCCGCAGGCAGTCGCGCCGCCGCCCAGCGGCTCAAGATGCGCCGAGAACTGGCGGCCGCAGCCATGGAGCTGTTCGCGACCAAGGGGTACGAGGCGACCACCGTCGACGAGATCGCGGCCGCCGCCGGGGTCGCCCGCCGCACCTTCTTCCGCCACTTCCGCTCCAAGGAAGAGGCGATCTTCCCGGACCACGACGACACATTGATCCGCGCCGAGGCCGTCCTGAACGCCGCCCCCGCGCACGAGCACCCGCTCGACACCGTGTGCCGGGGCATCAAGGAAGTCATGAAGATGTACGCGGCCGCGCCGGAGATCTCGGTCGCCCGCTACAAGCTCACCCGCGAGGTGCCCACCCTCCGGGAGGCCGAGATCGCCTCGGTGGCCCGCTACGAACGCCTCTTCACCCGCTATCTCCTCGGCCACTTCGACGAGCATGCGCACGCCGACGACGCCAATGACGACCCGCTGCTGGCCGAGGTGGCCGCCTCCGCCGTCGTCACCGCCCACAACCATGTGCTGCGGCGCTGGCTGCGGGCCGGCGGCCAGGGGGACGTCGAGGCGCAGCTGGACCACGCCTTCGCGATCGTGCGGAAGACCTTCGGCACCGGCATCGGCGCCGGGCGCACCTCCACGTCGCGGCCGGCCGGCGCCGCGGCCCCGGCGACGGTCTCCGCGCACGGCGAGGTACTGGTCACGGTAGCCCGGACCGATGCCCCGCTGGACGAGGTCATGCGGACCATCGAGGAGGCGCTGAAGGAGCGCTGAGCGAGGTTCCGAGCGCTCCGAGCCCGCTCCCCCGCTGTGATGACGGCCACCCCACGGGGTGGCCGTTTTGCCATGTCAGGGCCCGTTTTCGAGCAGATTTCAGAGCCCGTTCGATCGATCATCGCTCATTTGTTACGTAAAGATTTCACCTGAGCCAAACTTCTGGCACTCAGTGCCTTGTCACCTGACACGCGGTGTCATACGTTGATGGTGTCCGGGCGGCCGGCGAGCAGAGACCGTTCGCTCGCCGGCTGTCCCCAAGGGGCTCACGGCCCCAGCGCCCGGACGCCTGCGTCACAGGCAACCTCCCGCGCCACAAAGCGCTGCCGAAGCACCACCGCCGAACCGACGGCACCAACCAAAACCCTCAGCAGCACTCATCGCAGCACCGACGAACCCTCAGCGCCCCCTCCCTCAGGGGCGCTCACCGCCGGAGGCAACACCGTGACCGTGAAGGACATCCTGGACGCGATCCAGTCGAAGGACGCCACGTCCGCCGACTTCGCCGCCCTGCCGCTCCCCGAGTCGTACCGCGCGATCACCGTGCACAAGGACGAGACGGAGATGTTCGCGGGCCTCGCGACCCGCGACAAGGACCCGCGCAAGTCGATCCACCTCGACGAGGTGCCCGTGCCCGAGCTCGGCCCGGGCGAGGCCCTGGTGGCCGTCATGGCCTCCTCGGTCAACTACAACTCGGTGTGGACCTCGATCTTCGAGCCGCTGCCGACGTTCGGCTTCCTGGAGCGCTACGGCAGGGTCAGCGAGCTGACCAAGCGGCACGACCTGCCGTACCACATCATCGGCTCCGACCTCGCGGGCGTCGTCCTGCGCACCGGCCCCGGCGTCAACGCCTGGAAGCCCGGTGACGAGGTCGTCGCCCACTGCCTGTCCGTCGAGCTGGAGTCCTCCGACGGCCACAACGACACCATGCTCGACCCCGAGCAGCGCATCTGGGGCTTCGAGACCAACTTCGGCGGCCTCGCCGAGATCGCGCTCGTCAAGTCCAACCAGCTGATGCCGAAGCCGGCGCACCTCAGCTGGGAGGAGGCCGCGGCCCCGGGCCTGGTCAACTCCACCGCCTACCGCCAGCTGGTCTCCCGCAACGGCGCCGGCATGAAGCAAGGCGACAACGTCCTGATCTGGGGAGCGAGCGGCGGCCTCGGCTCGTACGCCACCCAGTTCGCCCTGGCCGGCGGCGCCAACCCGATCTGTGTCGTCTCCAGCGACCAGAAGGCGGACATCTGCCGGTCCATGGGCGCCGAGGCGATCATCGACCGCAACGCCGAGGGCTACAAGTTCTGGAAGGACGAGCACACCCAGGACCCGAAGGAGTGGAAGCGCTTCGGCAAGCGCATCCGCGAGCTCACCGGCGGCGAGGACATCGACATCGTCTTCGAGCACCCCGGACGCGAGACCTTCGGCGCGAGCGTCTACGTCACCCGCAAGGGCGGCACCATCACCACCTGCGCCTCGACCTCGGGCTACATGCACGAGTACGACAACCGCTACCTGTGGATGTCCCTGAAGCGGATCATCGGCTCGCACTTCGCCAACTACCGCGAGGCCTGGGAGGCCAACCGCCTCATCGCCAAGGGCAAGATCCACCCGACCCTGTCGAAGGTCTACTCGCTGGAGGAGACCGGCCAGGCGGCCTACGACGTCCACCGCAACCTGCACCAGGGCAAGGTCGGCGTGCTGTGCCTCGCGCCCGAGGACGGCCTGGGCGTGCGCGACGAGGAGATGCGCGCCAAGCACATCGACGCCATCAACCGCTTCCGCAACGTCTGAGAGCCATAGATGACAGAGCGTCAGAAGGACCGTCCGTGGCTCATGCGGACGTACGCCGGCCACTCGACGGCGGAGGCGTCCAACGAGCTGTACCGGCGCAACCTCGCCAAGGGGCAGACCGGTCTGTCGGTCGCGTTCGACCTGCCGACACAGACCGGCTACGACCCCGACCACATCCTCGCCCGCGGCGAGGTCGGCCGGGTGGGCGTGCCGGTCGCGCACGTCGGTGACATGCGCCGTCTCTTCCAGGACATCCCCCTGGAGCAGATGAACACCTCGATGACGATCAACGCCACCGCCATGTGGCTGCTGGCGCTCCACCAGGTCGTCGCCGAGGAGCAGGGCGCGGACATCACCAAGCTCCAGGGCACGACCCAGAACGACATCGTCAAGGAGTACCTGTCCCGGGGCACCCATGTGTTCCCGCCGGGGCCGTCGCTCCGCCTGACGACGGACATGATCGCGTACACGGTCTCCCACATCCCGAAGTGGAACCCGATCAACATCTGCAGCTACCACCTGCAGGAGGCCGGGGCCACGCCGGTGCAGGAGATCGCGTACGCGATGTCCACCGCGATCGCCGTCCTCGACGCCGTGCGCGACTCCGGCCAGGTGCCGCAGGAGCGCATGGGCGACGTGGTCGCCCGCATCTCCTTCTTCGTGAACGCGGGCGTCCGCTTCATCGAGGAGATGTGCAAGATGCGGGCGTTCGGCCGCATCTGGGACAAGGTCACCCGCGAGCGGTACGGCATCGAGGATCCCAAGCAGCGCCGGTTCCGGTACGGCGTGCAGGTCAACTCCCTCGGCCTGACGGAGGCCCAGCCGGAGAACAACGTCCAGCGGATCGTGCTGGAGATGCTGGCCGTCACGCTGTCCAAGGACGCACGCGCGCGTGCCGTGCAGCTGCCCGCCTGGAACGAGGCGCTCGGCCTGCCCCGGCCCTGGGACCAGCAGTGGTCGCTGCGCATCCAGCAGGTCCTCGCCCACGAGAGCGACCTGCTGGAGTACGCGGACATCTTCGAGGGCTCGCACGTCATCGAGGCGAAGGTGAACGCCCTGGTCGAGGAGTCCCTCGCCGAGATCGACCGGATCCAGGAGATGGGCGGCGCGATGGCCGCCGTGGAGTCCGGTTACCTCAAGGCGCAGCTGGTCTCCTCGCACGCCGAGCGGCGGGCCCGGATCGAGTCCGGCCAGGAGAAGATCGTCGGCGTCAACATCTTCGAGACGACCGAGCCGAACCCCCTGACGGCCGACCTGGACACCGCGATCATGACGGTCGACCCGGCCGTCGAGGCCCGGGTCATCGCCTCGCTGCGGAACTGGCGCGACACCCGCTACCAGCCACCCTTCAACCACCCGCGCCCCTGCAAGGCGCTGGAGCGGCTGAAGGAGGCCGCCAAGGGCACCGAGAACCTGATGGAGGCCACGCTGGAGTGCGCCCGCGCCGGGGTCACGACCGGCGAGTGGGCGGCCGCGCTGCGCGAGGTGTTCGGCGAGTACCGGGCGCCCACCGGGGTCTCCTCCGCGCCGGTGGCGGTCGCCGCGGAACCGGGCTCCGCGCTCGCCGAAGTCCGGGCCAAGGTGGACACCACCGCCCGCGAACTGGGCGTCGCCCGCTTGCGCTTCCTGGTCGGCAAGCCGGGCCTGGACGGGCACTCCAACGGCGCCGAGCAGATCGCCGTACGCGCGCGTGACGCCGGCTTCGAGGTGGTCTACCAGGGCATCCGGCTGACGCCCGAGCAGATCGTGGACGCGGCCCTCGCGGAGGACGTGCACGCGGTCGGACTGTCGATCCTGTCCGGCTCGCACGCCCAGCTGGTGCCGGACGTGCTCCAGCGGCTGCGTGTGGCCGGTGCCACAGATATACCGGTGATCGCCGGTGGCATTATCCCGAATGGTGATGCCGAGCAGCTCAGGGCCGCCGGAGTGGCTGCCGTCTTCACCCCGAAGGACTTCGACATCACGGGAATCATCGGCCGCATCGTCGACGAGATCCGGAAAGCGAACAAGCTCGACCCTCTGGAGGTCCCCGCATGACCACCCCTGTCAACCGCCTTCGCCCGCGGCGCTCCTGCCTGGCCGTACCGGGCTCGAACCCCCGCTTCCTGGAGAAGGCGCAGGGCCTCCCCGCCGACCAGGTCTTCCTGGACCTGGAGGACGCGTGCGCGCCGCTCGCCAAGCCCGAGGCGCGGCACACCATCGTCAAGTTCCTCAACGAGGGCGACTGGACGGGCAAGACGCGGGTCGTGCGCGTCAACGACTGGACGACCGAGTGGACGTACCGCGATGTCGTCACGGTCGTCGAGGGGGCCGGCCAGAACCTCGACTGCATCATGCTGCCGAAGGTGCAGACGGCCGAGCAGGTCGTCGCGCTCGACCTCCTGCTCACCCAGATCGAGAAGACGATGGGCTTCGAGGTCGGCAAGATCGGCATCGAGGCGCAGATCGAGAACGCGCAGGGCCTGAACAACGTCAACGCGATCGCGCAGGCCTCGCCGCGCGTCGAGACCATCATCTTCGGCCCGGCCGACTTCATGGCCTCCATCAACATGAAGTCGCTCGTCGTGGGCGAGCAGCCGCCCGGCTACCCGGCGGACGCCTACCACTACATCCTGATGAAGATCCTGATGGCCGCCCGCGCCAACAACCTCCAGGCGATCGACGGCCCCTACCTGCAGATCCGCAACATCGACGGCTACCGCGCGGTCGCCCAGCGCGCCGCGGCCCTCGGTTTCGACGGCAAGTGGGTGCTGCACCCGGGCCAGGTCGAGGCGTCCAACGAGATCTTCTCGCCCTCCCAGGAGGACTACGACCACGCCGAGCTGATCCTGGACGCGTACGACTACTACACGTCCGAGGCGGGCGGCAAGAAGGGCTCCGCGATGCTCGGCGACGAGATGATCGACGAGGCCAGCCGCAAGATGGCCCTGGTCATCTCCGGCAAGGGACGCGCCGCCGGCATGCAGCGCACCAGCAAGTTCGAGATTCCCGCCAGCTAAGGAGCCCTGAGCGCGATGCAGTTCGGACGCACCTACGAGGAGTTCGAGGTCGGGGCGACGTACAAGCACTGGCCGGGCAAGACGGTCACCGAGTACGACGACCACCTGTTCTGTCTCCTCACCATGAACCACCACCCGCTCCACATGGACACCAACTATGCGGAGAAGACGACGGACTTCGGCAAGAACGTCGTCGTCGGGAACTACATCTACTCCCTCCTGCTCGGCATGTCCGTCCCGGACATCTCCGGCAAGGCGATCGCCAACCTGGAGATCGAGTCGCTCAAGCACGTGGCGCCGACCTTCCACGGCGACACGATCTACGGCGAGACGACCGTCCTCGACAAGTGGCCGTCCAAGTCGAAGAACGACCGCGGGATCGTCTACGTCGAGACCAAGGGCTACAAGCAGGACGGCACCCTGGTGTGCGTCTTCCGCCGCAAGGTCATGGTGCCCACCGAGACGTACATCAAGGAGCGCGGCGGCGAGCAGCCGGGCCGCCCGGAACTGAAGCAGCAGGAGAAGTAGGCCATGGCCCGTCTCGCCCAGACCGCCGGTCTGACCGACGTCCAGCAGGAGATCCTCTCCACCGTCCGGGACTTTGTCGACAAGGAGATCATCCCTGTCGCGACCGAGCTGGAGCACCGCGACGAGTACCCGCAGCAGATCGTGGACGGCCTGAAGGAGCTCGGACTCTTCGGTCTGATGATCCCCGAGGAGTACGGGGGCCTGGGCGAGTCGCTGCTCACCTACGCGCTGTGCGTGGAGGAGATCGCCCGTGGCTGGATGTCGGTGTCCGGCATCATCAACACCCACTTCATCGTCGCGTACATGCTCAAGCAGCACGGCACGCAGGAGCAGAAGGACCACTTCCTGCCCCGCATGGCGGCCGGCGACATCCGCGGCGCCTTCTCGATGTCCGAGCCGGGCCTCGGCTCCGACGTGTCGGCGATCACCTCCAAGGCGGTCAAGGACGGCGACGAGTACGTCCTGAACGGCCAGAAGATGTGGCTGACGAACGGCGGCACGTCGTCCCTGGTGGCCGTGCTCGTGCGCAGTGACGAGGGCCACCCCGAGGGCACGGCCCCGCACAAGTCGATGACGACCTTCCTGATCGAGAAGGAGCCGGGTTTCGGCGAGGTCCGCCCGGGGCTGACCATCCCCGGCAAGATCGACAAGATGGGCTACAAGGGCGTCGACACCACCGAGCTGATCATGGACGGCCTGCGCCTTCCGGCCGATCGGGTGCTCGGCGGCGTCACCGGCCGGGGTTTTTACCAAATGATGGACGGTGTCGAGGTCGGCCGGGTCAACGTGGCGGCCCGCGGCTGTGGCGTCGCCCAGCGCGCCTTCGAGCTCGGTGTCCAGTACGCCCAGCAGCGGCACACCTTCGGCAAGCCGATCGCCCAGCACCAGGCCATCCAGTTCAAGCTGGCGGAGATGGCGACCAAGGTCGAGGCCGCGCATGCGATGATGGTCAACGCGGCACGCAAAAAGGACTCCGGCGAGCGAAACGACCTCGAGGCCGGGATGGCGAAGTACCTCGCCTCCGAGTACTGCAAGGAGGTCGTGGAGGACGCCTTCCGGATCCACGGCGGCTACGGCTTCTCCAAGGAGTACGAGATCGAGCGCCTCTACCGCGAGGCCCCGATGCTGCTCATCGGTGAAGGTACCGCCGAGATCCAGAAAATGATCATCGGTCGCAGATTGCTCGAAGAGTATCGATTCCAGGGCTGATTGTCCGGATACGGGGTGTTTTCTTCGAGAAGAAGATCACACCCCGTAGACGGTGTTCGGCCGCCGACTCGACTGCCTGGCTTGCCCAGTTGTAGGCCGCGACCGGTACGATCCCCGGAAAGCCGCCGTCCCCCGTCTTGCGCGGCATCATCCGCTACGAAGGTCATCCATGCCCCACAGCCAAACCTCTGCACCTCGCGACAGCCGAGCCGGCGTACGCCTCGCGCGCGGAGCATCGCCGTGGCTTCTCCCGACCGTCGCCACCGCAGCCCTCAGCCTGGCCCGCGCCCGCCGCTCCGGTGCGGCCAGGGCCGTGGCCGTGCCCGCCACCGCGCTCGCGGCGGGCATGCTGTGGTTCTTCCGCGACCCCGAGCGCGAGATCGGCTCCGGCCGGGTGATCTCGCCCGCCGACGGTGTGGTGCAGAGCATCATGCCGTGGAAGGACGGGCGCACCCGCGTCGCGATCTTCATGAGCCCGCTGAACGTCCACGTCAACCGCGCGCCCCTCGCGGGCACGGTGACGTCCGTCGAGCACATCCCCGGCGGCTTTGTTCCGGCTTTCAACAAGGAGAGCGAGAACAACGAGCGCGTAGTCTGGCATTTCGACACCGAACTCGGCGACATCGAGATGATCCAGATCGCCGGCGCGGTGGCCCGCCGCATCGTCCCCTACATCCCGGAGGGTACGAAGGTCGAGCAGGGCGACCGAATCGGTCTGATCCGCTTCGGCTCGCGTGTCGACCTCTACCTGCCCGAGGGCGTGGAGGTCGCGGTCGAGGTCGGACAGAAGACCGTGGCTGGGGTGACTCGCATTGACCGTGATTGATCCGGAGACCCAGGCGGGCTGGGTGCCCGAGGCCGACGAGGTGGACGACGAGGAGGAGATGCCCCTCTCGCTCCGCCTGTCGATAGCGGACACCCTCACCCTGGGTAACGCGACGTGCGGCTTCATGGCGGTGTACTTCACCACCACCGGCATCCTGATCCCGCACCTGACGGGCAACGACGAGTCCGCGGGCATGGCGCGGCACAGCGCCGCCACGGCCGTCATCCTGATGCTCTGCGCGGCCGTCTTCGACCTGTTCGACGGGCTGGTCGCCCGGAAGCTGCGCTCGTCGCCCATGGGCGCGGAGCTGGACAACCTCTCCGACCTGATCAGCTTCGGGCTCGCGCCCGCCTACTTCGTGCTCGTCTACGGCATGGTCGCGGACGACGCGCACCAGAGAATGGCGGCGCTGGGGGCAATCGTGGTGCTCCTGGCGGTCGTGCTGCGCCTGGCGCGCTTCTCCTGCGTGACGATGAAGGACGGCATGTTCCAGGGCATGCCCTCGCCGTTCGGCGCGCTGACGGTCGTCTCGATCGTGCTGCTGGAGCTGCCCTTCGTGGCGACACTGCTGGCGATCCTGGGTACCGCCTGGCTGATGGTGAGCCGGGTGGAGTACCCGAAGCCGAGGGGGCGGCTGGCCGGCGCGATGCTGGCCTGGATCGTCCTGTCCATGGGCCTGCTGGCCGCCTGGGCCTTCGACGCGCCGAGCGGGCAGCTGCTGCTGCAGACGGGCTGTGCGCTGCAGCTGGTGATGGGCGCGGTGATTCCGTTGTTCGCCACCGCTCGGCGGGTGAACAACTTCCGCGACAACCGGCGGGAGGCGCGGGCGACGCAGCTGCCGTAGCGGCGCTTTGGCAGGGGGCCCCGGACCAGCCAACGGTCCGGCCCGAGGGCACCGTCCTCGCGCTGTACACCGACGGGCTGGTGTGGTCCCGGGAGCGGGACCCGGACACGAGCCGGGAGCTGCTGCACGAGGCGC
>NZ_JBSFGB010000041.1:0-79100 GCF_053596375.1 Streptomyces sp. NPDC001709
GTCCGCCGCGTCGTTCCTCCGGAGGAGGACGCGGCGGACCTACGGCCCGCTTGGCATTGGACTCCGACGGAGTCCAGACTCAGGTCCACTCCGTGGCCCTGGGGTGACTGGGTTGTACTGTCTCCTCTCTGTGGCGGTGAGAGTGCCGGCCCACTCCGTGGTCCAACCCTCTCTCCTCGTGTTGTCGAGTGTATCTGAGGGGCCGCTCAAAGTTGCAGGAAAACCGGGAAGTTCGGCGGCTGACGGCTGGTCAGTTGCTAAGGTCTGCCACCAGAGTCCACTCCGTGGCCTCCGGTGTGGCTGGTTAGGAGGGTGGGGGCGGCTACCGCTGTGCGGGTGTCGGCCGGTCTCTTTCGGGTGGACTGGGTCGGACTAGGTGGTGTCAGCCTACCTCGGCCCGCTAGCCTTGTCACAGAATTGAAGACATGGGTGATCGGCGAATTCGCCCCCCACCCCTACAGTCTCGAGCCCTCGGGTTCTGATCTTGGTCACGTGACCTGGGTTGGTGATCAAGGTGGGCCTGGGAGGGAACGATGATGCGCAACGAACCGGACCCATTCACCGCGGGCCGGCGAGGGCTGGCTGTGGTGAGTGGAGCCCTGCCCGAACTGGGCGCGGCGCTGGGTGATGACTGGGCGTGGCTGTACGACCATCAGCCGGAGGCGGTTGAGGCGGTCATGAAGGTGTACACGCCCAAGCCTGGGTCGCGTCGCAAGCGGCATGCTGCGCAGATCCATCTGGCTCCTGGGCTGGGCAAGACCAGGATCGGGTTCATGGTCGGTGACCGGGTGGCGCGGCAGGGTGGGATGTTGTTCGCGGTTCCCACCCGCGGGTTGCTGGAGCAGACGTACTGGGTCGCCAGGGCGTCGGGGCGCGGTGGGCAAGTGGTGGCTGTGTACGCCGACCGTGATGCGGGGCTGGTGGGGATGGAGCATGCGGGGGTGCGGGTGACCACCAGTCCTCGTGTGCTGGCTCAGCTCGTGCACGGCTTTCGTGCGGCTGGTGAGCCGTACACGGTGCTGACGACGTACGCGAGTGTGGAGACGATCATCGCGGCGCACAAGCTGCGCGAGGACCGGGACGGGCTCGCGGCGCTGCCACCGTGGGATCTGAAGGTGCTGGATGAGGCGCACCATACGGAGACTTCGAAGCAGTGGGGGCGGATCAACTCGCACCGTCTGGTGCCTGCTGTGCACCAGTTGGCGATGACTGCGACGCCGCGGCTGATCGGGGCGGTGACTCGGGACGCGCGGGGGCGGCAGATCAGTACGCCGCCGGTGCGGATGTCGGAGAAGCTGCACGGGCCCGTGGCCTACCGGATGGGGCTGAGCGAGGCGCAGCGCCGGGGCAAGTTGGCTCGGAGCCAGGTGGTTGTCGCGGAGGTCGACGAGGCGCGGTTGCGGGACCTGGTCGCGGAGCAGGGGCGCGGTGACGAGACGGTGCAGGCGGAGCTCTTGGCCTCGGCGGTGGGGGCGACGCTGCGGGCGGCTGGGAAGTTCGGGTGCCGCCGGATGCTGACCTACCACCGCACGGTGGCGGGGGCGATCGCGGCGGCCGAGGCGATGCCGGAGCAGTCGCGGCTGCTGCACGATCAGGGCACGACGGCCCCTCGCAGGGTGTTCGCCGTGGCTCTGCACGAGGAGGTACCGGCCAGCGAGCGGGCGGAGGTGCTTGAGGCCCTGGCGGCGGGCACCGATCTGGACGGCAACGAAGTGGACCTCGTCGTTGTGTGCTCGGTGCGCGTTCTCAGTGAAGGCATTGACGTTCCGGCGGTGGACGCGGTGGCCCTGGTCGAGCCCCGGCGGGCGCAGCATGAGCTGTTGCAGATCGCCGGTCGGGCGCTCCGCTTTGACCGGGGCAATCCGGACAAGACGGCGTCGATCATCGTGCCGGTGCTGCATCTGGAAGGGCCGGCGGACGAGGAGGTGAAGACGGCCGACTGGGACCCGGTGACGAACATGCTGCGGGCGGTGGAGTCTTACGAGCCTGACGGTGGGGCGGCCTCCATCGAGTCGACCAGCCGCTCGCCGCACTCGGCTCTCACGGACGCCGAGGAGCGGCAGCGTCGCGAGGAGCGTGCGCGGGAGCTGGCGCAGATGCTCACGCTGACCCGGCAGCGTTCGATGCGGGCGGTGGTGGACTGGCTGAGGATCAGCGTGGTGAGTGATCCGGCCAGCTGGGACATCGAGCGCGTGATGCAGGCCGCGACCGCCTACCAGGCCAAGCACGGGACATTGAAGGTGCCGGCTGATTGGGAGGAGGACGGTGTCCAGCTCGGGGTGGAGTTGGACAAGCTGCGGCGTAAGGCGCGTGCGGACAGGGACGATCTGACGCGCTTGGCTGAGGAGTTGGGCGACGCCGAGGCGGCGAGGGCGGAATGGATGCGCCGTGGGCCGCGTGTCCACCCCGATCTGGTGCAGTTCTTGGCGGAGAAAGGCTTCGCCTGGCAGCCGCGCGCGGAAGGGCGGGCCCTGCTGCTGGCCGCCGCCCGGGCCTACGTCGAGGCACATGGGCATCTGCTGCCCCGCCAGGACGAAACCGTGGACGTCGACGGCGAGGAAGTGGCCATCGGGGCGCTGCTGGCCGAACGGCGCCGGCCGGGCGTCGAGGACGCGGAGCTCGACAAGATCGGGGGGCTTCCGGCCGCTGAGGGGATGCCGCGACCTGCTTCCTGGGCGTGGCGGGTCCCCGAGGGCAGGCCATGGACGGCCGCCTGGCACCGCCAGCTCGTACGCCTTGAGCGGTTCAAGAACGAGGGCGGTACTCGCGCCGAGCTCCTGCACGGGAGCCGGGTCTACCGCGGTGAGGACCTCGGGAAGTGGCTGCGTGAGCAGCACGTGCGGTGGAGGGAGCTGCACGAGGAGCAGCGGGTGGAGCTAGGCAGGCTGCGGATGGGTCCGGCGGTGGGAGACGCGCGGGTGACCTCGGCGGTGCCCCAGGCGCGGCGGGGCCGCAAGGAGCGGCTCATGGAGATCGTGATCGCCGCGCAGCGGCACATCGCCGAGGCCGGTCCCCTGGTCGACGAGGCGGGACAGATCCGGGTGACGGCCGACTACCGGCCGCAGGTGGGTGGGCGTGAGGTGCAGCTCAGGAAGCGGCTGTATGCCGCGCGTGATAGGTACGCCAGCTACCCGCCGGATCTGCAGGCGTTGTTCTCGGGGCTCGGTCTGCCGTGGGCGGATGCTGCGGATGCGGGAGGAGCGTCCGGCTGATCAGCCCAGCCCCGAACTGTAAGGGTTTGTAAGGCGATTCTTCGAGGTTTTTGTGTGCCCAGGTCAGGGCTCCGATGTTCTGTAAGGAGTGGTTGGTGGCTTTTGTACATCGCTTATCGCGCAATCCGCATGATGTGGGGCGCGATCGCTGGTGTTCATCTCGCCTGAGGAAGGACGTGTCCCATGCCCGCTGAACCGCAGCCCGCCGCCGTGACGGTGACGTACGACAGCTGGCGGCAGGTGCCGCCTACGCTGGCCACCCGCACCCAGCTCGCCCACGCCGATCTCCCCCGCCAGCCCGGCGGTCCGGTGCGGGCCTACGTGAATGCCCGCGACTTCCGCGACAAGAAGACCCGCCAGCCCCTGTACCTGGTGGCGGAGGCGGAGCCGACAGCGGCCAGCGCCGCCCAGCTCGCGGCGGCCGCCGCGCGGCGAATGGCAATCCGGCAGTGCGAGGACTGCGGGGCGAGGGCGCAGCAGCCGCTGACCGCGTACGAGGACCGGCACCTGTGCGCGATGTGCCGGTCGATCGCGCGCGTCCGCGAGCGGCAGCGTGAACTGCGCGAAGGGCGGCCCGAGTTGTCCGCCTGGGCCCGGCGGCTGCTCGGCCTCAAGGATCTCGCCATCGTCTGGGCCGAGGTGCAGGCTGCCGAGCCCACTGGGTCGGGGCG
This sequence comes from Streptomyces sp. NPDC001709, assembly GCF_053596375.1. Lineage (NCBI taxonomy): Bacteria > Bacillati > Actinomycetota > Actinomycetes > Kitasatosporales > Streptomycetaceae > Streptomyces > Streptomyces sp. NPDC001709. The sequence goes on from NZ_JBSFGB010000041.1 coordinate 3,884, forward strand.
GGCCAGGCCGCCGTTGTCCACTCGTGTCACGGCCGTCGACCACGGGGGCAAGGCGCTGTGCGACCTGCGGGTGCAGCTGGCCGGTCCCCGCACCCCAGGGGTACCCGGCGATGCCGTCCCGGCCGGCGAGGCCGCCGCGGTGCTGCGGGACCGGCTCGGCGGGCGGCGCCTGATGGGCTGGACCCCGGTCGCCCTCGAGCCGGTCGTCAAGCGGCTCGCCGCGCTCGGGCATCAGCTCGACCTGGCCTGGATCTCCACCATGCCCGGGCCCGATTGGAACGGCTGGGACACCACCATGCGCGGACGCGCCGCGCAATGGCGCGCCGAGTTCGATCCCTCGACCGGCGACCTGCTGCCCGCCTGGGAGCCGGGGCGAGCCGACCGGCTTCACCTGATGCTCACCCGGATCGCAGCCGGATGAGCCTCCCGCCCGGGCGGCCGGGATCCACGAGGCGGTTCAACGACCTGTCTGCGGTACCACGGCCAGCAGCACCCGGCGGCGGCAACCCCCGTCCCCGGGAGGCGCGGGCGCTCGACAGGTCAGCGTCGGACCCGGGAGAGCAGCAACTCCCACGCCTCGGCGGTGCCCTCGCCATGATCGAATTTGGTGTCGAGGCAGTACAGGTCGTCGGTGTACTGCTCTGCCCACAGCAGGCGTCCTCCCGCTTCCAGGAGGGCGGTGTCTCCTCCTCCCGTGACTGTCCCTGCGGGGAAGACGAGCAGGAAATCACCAGCGGCCGCCTGGCCGACCACCGAAGAGATCACGCAAGCCGCAGTGACGGGGTCATTCCAAGGCGCCGACAAGGAAAACTGGTCGAAGACAAGCACATTGCGGGATCCCCATTCCCTCAGCCCCACCGCTTCATCGCTCAGCAGCTGCTCGGCCACCACGGCGCAGATGCCTCCCCGCGCGGACAGCCGGGAGCGAAGGTCGGCCAGTTGCTCGTCCTCCTCGGGGACCAAGTCCTGCTCGGCGGCTGCCGCCATGTCCACGGAAAGCACCCCATCCATGACGGAGCACCCCTCGTTCCACGTCTCCGCCTCCTGCGGGCCACCCCCGTACAGTCCGCGGACGGCCCGGAGGCTGCCTACGGGGTTCCCCTCGGCTTGTATCTGCACCTGCCAGATGTCCAGCACGGGAAGGTCCAGGAGCGAAGCGGTGTACTCGACGCGCAGCGTCAGGCCAGTGGGGTCGGTGGTGATCGAGGCAGTCGGCTGGATGGTCATGAAGTCGGCTCCCTTTCGCGGTGCGCCCCTCCATCGGGGCAGCAAGCCGAGACTAGGACGGCCCCGGCCCCAGCCTGCCTGGTCTGACCTGCCCATCGCGCGCCCTCCCGCCGGACGGGCAACAACATCATTCGGCGTACCGCTGGGCGGGCGCACGCTCTCGACCGGGGCAGGTGAGCGCGCCTGGCGCCGGCCAGTGGCCGGCTGCCCGGCAGGAGCCCGCGGAAGGAGGCGCGATCTGCCGTCGGCCGGGCGCCGCCGCTGGCCGCATGGCAGGGCCTGGGACCGCCCTAGCAGTGGTGTTGCCGCCGCCGACCGACGGGCAGCGCTGGAGCCACAGGACCTATTGCGATCATCGTAAATCTTTGCGATGATCGCAAAATGAATCCGATTGAAGAGCTGGCTGCCCTGCGCCACCCCATGCCCGAACCGGGGACCGTCACTCCCGAGGACTGCTACGCCGATGCCTGCGAGCAGGTGGCAGAGCAGCGCAAGAACGACGCCCTCAGTCTGGAGGCCGCGAGTCAAGCGCTCCAGACGGACCCGCTGCTGCTGGCGCTCGACGACCTGAAAGCACAGAAGGAGGCCGTAGACGCCCGGATCCGGCAACACCTGGCCTGGGGACGCGAGTTCCACGGCAACCGCCCCTACGGCCTGGAGGAGCTCGCCCGCCGCGCCGGGTACAGCCCCTCCGGGGTGCGCACCGCCTACGGCGAGCCGGAGATCAGGCAGGTCGCCACGCAGATCGGCCGGGAACCGAACCGGCCCCGCCGCGGCACGGCCCGGGGCAGCCGGTGAACACGGCGGGCGACGTCGCGCCACCCTCGCCGGATCTTGCCCTGCTGCCTCCTTATAAGCGGACTGCCGCAGACCTCAGGCGGCAGATCCTGTCCGGACATCTGCGGCCGGGCGAACGCCTGCCCCCCGTGCGCAGCCTTCAGGAGCAGTACGCGATCGCCAGCTCCACCGCTCAGGCGGCGCTGCGCGTACTGCGCACCGAAGGGCTGGTCGACATCGTGCACGGCAGGGGCACCTTCGTCGCCGACCCCCTCCCCCAAGAGGCCAAGGCGATGAGCGACACGACGGCCGACTCCCGTCGCGTCGAGGCCCTGGAGGACACATTGCGGGACGTCCTCAGTCACATCCGGCCGCAGGGGCACCCGAGTTGGCAACTCAACACCTGCCTGGTGAGCAACGCCCAGCTGACCAGGTGGTGGGCAGCACTCGGTGTCACCCCCCGATGGCAGCAGACTCCAACCGGGTAGGCGCGCTGAACAGCGCCGTTCCCCAGTGACGTTAGGAGTCCAGAAAACCCAACATGTACCGACTGCGCGTCTTTCTCAACGGAATGATCCACGCAGTATCCTGACCTGCTCACTCGATAACTGGCATGCTTGCCATGATCGTCCTGGCCCGTGCCGCGGTCTGCGGGCGCTCACTGTCCGAATGACCCGCAGGGGGTCGTGTAGGGGGCGCCGGGAAGGGTGCTGAGGGGGTGGGGTGTATCGCTGGGGCGCAGCGGCGTGTGGAGGGCGAACCAGCGGCGCAGTCTCAAGGGCGGGTGCCGGTGCCCAGCGCGGATGAAGTTCCAGGCTCGGGCGGTCAGGGACGTGGTGCGCTCGTCGGCGATGTCGGCCGTCCACATGGCGGCCACACTGGTGCGGCCGCAGGCCCTCACCGCGGCGGCATCACAAGAGAGTTCAGCCCACCAGTGCAGAGCAGCGGTGCCCGTCCACGCCGTCAGGGCGGTCGCGGTGAAAGCCCAGGTGGGCAGGAGACCTGCAGCGAGGGTGACTGCCACGAGCGCGCAGGTTTCGATGACCCGTCGTGTGCGGGTGTCACGGCGGCGGAGGTGAGCGAGCTCGTGCTCAAGGACCGACGGAAGGTGGTGGGTGTGCTGCGGGTGGAACCAGTGGGCGCCGAGCCACAGGTGCCCGCGCCGGCCGTGGCCGGTCGCGCGGGCGTCCTTGAAGCTGTGCCGGTCGCCGGGCAGTGCGAGAGAGATCTGCTCCAGTCCGTGCTGCCCGGCGAATGCGCGCACGTACTGCTCGGTCTGCCGCATGCGTGCGGCCATCGCGAGGTAGAGCGCGGTGGGGTGGTCGGGCGCCTTGGTCGGGCGGACGAAGGAGTCCCAAGTCAGCGCTTGTGCGAGGAAGCCGGACGAGGTGGCACGGTCAGTGGTGTGGTGGCCGTGCCAGGTCCAGAGCGCGCCGCTGATGAGCGCAGTGTAGACGGCGATGGGATGGGGACCGTTGACCGCTGTGGTGAGGACCTGGCACGTGAGCATGGCCGATACAACGAGCGACGCGCTGCGCTGCTTCAGTGCCTCCCCCAATCGCATGGCGCCAGACTAGTGAAGTCGCCGCCCTGGCAGCGGTGTCAGTCCAATCGGGAGAAGTCAAGGTCCACCGGGATGTTCAGGTCGACGTCCTCGTCGCGGCAGAAGCCCCGGAACTGGGCCACATCTCATGCACTCCATCCAGCGCAACGGAGATCAAAGACAGCTGGCGACTGCGGGCAGCAGCGCAAACCTGACGAATGCTTCGGCAACGGATCCGCCCTGGTGGCCGTACCGGCGGCGTAGGGACGCCTGGTGGACCTGACGGATTCCGGGGATGCTTTCAAACCGCCTGCCCTGCGCGAGACTTGACGCCTGCTGCCAATCAAGCAGCGCGCAAAGAGGAGGACAGACGTGGCAGACGAGGTCTCTGCTCAAGACGCACCTACAGGGCGTCTGACTGTAGGCCAAGCCTTGCAGTTCGACGATTCCCTCTACCGCCGGTTCACGGCACTGCACGAAGCCGGACATGCCATCGTCGCCCTGGCGACGGATGAAGCCTCTGTCTCCGAATGCGTGATCGCCCCAACAGAGACGCCCGATGCTGGCATGGCCGAGGCGTACACCGACGTCACATGGCACTCGTCAACTGCCTACCTCACCCTGTTGTACGGGGGAGTCTTAGCCCAGCAGCGGTGGCTTCATGACCAGCAGCTGTGGAGCCCTCTAAGGGAATCCGCTGTGCAGGCCTTGGCGAACCACGACTACGCAGCCCTCATGGCAACAGGAGCGTCTTCGGAGCAGCTCAGGCACGCGCGCAGTACCGCCCTGGCCTTCCGCGACCGCCACTGGCAAGCCATCATCGCAGCGAGTGACCTCCTGGACCGCAACGGCAAAATCACCGGCGACGAGCTCGACGCGCTGCTCCGCCAGGAGCCGGCCACTCCCCAGGCAGGCGAACTCCTGAAACGGGCCCACAAGATCGCCGGTGAGTCGCGAGACCGCGCTGCGCAACTCGCTGGCCAACCGGCGCAATCCGCGCGCCATGTGCAGCCGCTGCCACGGTCACAGCACGCTCACAATCTCCAGCAGCAACCAGGCGTGCATCCATCTGCCGGGACTGATGGTCGCCGGGCCAGATAGCAGGGCACCGATTGCACATTTTCAAGATCAGCCGCCACGAGTGGGTATGGAGCGAACCGTTCACGTCACAGGGTCCGTCTCCGGCAGACGACCAGTCACCGGCGCCGAAGCCGCCGCGGAAGCAGCGTTCCGCCGTTGGGTCGAGCAGACGGCTGCCCCGCTCGCCGAGTACCCGCCACAGGAGGTGGAGCGGATGCTGGTCCGGGTGAAGACATAGGTGGCCGCACGGAGCTGCGGGTCTGTTCCGTAACTCTGCCCGAGGCTGATTGTGTCGGGCAGGCCCGCTGCTCGGCAGTCTGGGTGGAAGGCATCGGTACATGACCTGGACGCTGCCGGAACCTATGCTCGCCGCCCCCGTGGCCGAACCGGTCCTGCCGCCGGGCTCGGCCGCAGAGCCTAAGTGGGATGGGTGGCGGGCCCTGCTGTCGGTGGACGCCGGGCGGTTCGTACTCCGCTCGCGCAAGGGCACCGCCCTGGTTCCGGCCTTCCCTGAGATTCGGTCCGCCAGCACGCAGCTGCCGGACGCGACAGCCTTGGACGGAGAGCTGGTCGTGTGGGAGTCCGGGCGCCTGGCGTTCGAGCGGCTCCAAGGCCGGTTGCAGCGGCGCGGTGCGGGTGCGGCCCGGCTGGCTGAGCAGTGGCCCGCTCACTTCGTCGTGTTCGATCTGCTGCGGCTCACGGGCACGGACACGACCCGGTGGCCGTACCGCCGGCGTAGAGCCGCGCTGGTGGAGCTGTTCGCTGAGCGGCGGCTGACCGCGCCGTGGACGCTGTGCCCGTCGACCACCGACCCCGATCTCGTCAGCGAGTGGCTGACCTGGACTTCTACCGGCCTCGAAGGCGTCGTCTTCAAGGGCTTGGACAGCCCCTACGAGTCCTCGGTTCGCGGCTGGCGGAAGTACAAAGCGCGCCAGACCGAGGATGCGATCGTCGGGGCGGTCACCGGCTCCCCCGTCGCGCCACGCACCCTTCTGCTGGGGCGCTACGACGCCAGCGGGAGGCTTCAGTACACCGGCCGGAGCACAACGCTGCCCCAGGCCGCGGGCCGGAGTGTGGGCACGATGCTGGCTCCGGCCGAGGGTGGGCATCCGTGGACTGGCTGGACGTTCTCGGCTGGGTGGGGTTCCCGCGAGGTCCTGCACGTCACGCTCGTACGGCCTGAGCTGGTCGTGGAGGTCGGCGTCGATGTCGCCCGGGACAGCGCCGGACGTTGGCGGCACCCCGCACGATGGCACCGGCCCCGCCCCGACCTCGCCCCCGCCGACGTCCCGCGCTTCACCGGGGCTCGGTAGGGCGGAGGGGAGGCGGGGGTACGGGAGTACCTGCTGTAAACAGCGCGCCGCTCGTGTTCAAGTCGCTGGACCGGCGAGCCACAGCATCGGGGCATGGCCTGTGGAATGGGTCTTTGCGGGCGGCCACTGGTCCGTGGGGTCGCCGCCGCCGAGCACGGCAGCGTCGAACGGTGTTGTGCGGTCGGAAGCCAGCCAGTCCGCCGCCGCCACCCAGAACGCATTCTTCTCAGCGATCAGTCGGGCGGTCTCATCGACGGCACTGCCCGGGGAGATGTCCGGGATGGTCTGCGTGCCGAGGAACCTGTCGACCCCCGCTTGGAGCGACAGCACTGTTCGGCGGGCGGCTTCCGTGACAGTGTCACCCTCCAGGTGCAGCGGCTGGACGGGGATGCGGTCGAGCGCGGCGGTCGGGGAGACGTCCGGGGCAATGCGCAGTTCAGCTCGTCGCTCTCGTTCGTCCCACTCCAGATGGAGGAAGGCGCCCAGGGCCCCGCTTGGCGCCTCCGAGACGATGTAGAGGCCGTACAGGGGCCAGCGCTGGGGCAGATCGGCGGGCATCCGGTCGCTCGCCTTTCCCAGCTCGACGACCATGCTGTCGTGAATGTTGACCATGTGGCGTCCGGCGGCCCGCCATGCGCCGATCGCGGCCAGTAGGGCTGCGTCGCCGGCTGCCAGGACAGCGCGTCCGGGACCGGTCGCGCCAGGGGTGGTGGTGACGCGATGAGGGTAGTGGTCGGCGAGAACCTGCTGGACGTGGGCGACAGGCAACCAGCACCAGGACGGGATCGTGTCGGCAGCGCTTTCGCGATCATGGTCCAGCCGATCGAAGACGCCGGGGAACTGTCGCTCGGCCTGCCGCTGCAGCTTTTCCAGTCGTGCCGCAGCGGCCCGGTACATTCTGGGCACCCACCGGAACTGCTCGGGCAGTTCGGCCTCTCGGCGCTTGGCGAAGTTCTTGGCGTAGGTGTCGCGGTCCATCACTGCCCTCGGAATCGTAGCGGCGTGAAGCCAGAGAGTGGCTGCACCCCGCCACTGTGCCGTAGGCCACCGACACTGACGGTGTCTTCGGGACAGATCGCTTCCTATGGGAAGGTCAAGTTGCGTACTCAGCGCGCAGATCGGCGATCAGCTGGGCTCGCTCCGGGGTGAGCGGCATACGACGAGCGATGAAGCCGGCGATGTTGTTCGCGGACCAGTTGTCGCCGTCCGCCCCGTTGTAACGGAGGAACCAGGCAGTGCCGGCGATCTCGTCGACGTGGAGTTCATCATCGGGCCAGTGCTGGTGCAGGGAGCGCAGGGCGCCGAAATCGACCTGGACCGTACCGGTGAGGTCGACCGTCTCGGGGATCTCGCCGTCGTCGGATTGTTCGAACAGCCGTCGTCGCCGCTCGGCCAGGGAGGCGCGGCGGTGCGCGGTGGCCTCCTGGGCCAGGATGTCGGCGGCTTCGTCGGCGGTGGCTGGCCGCACGAGGATGCGGAAGTACCAGCCGTCCTCGCCGATCAGGTCGCCGGGCTGGTTGCCGTCCTCGTCGCGGCAGTACTCCGGGCGGCGTTCGCGGACCGTGGTGACGATCGCGGAGACCTCGCCGTCTCGCAGTCGCTGGAAGCCGGGTGCGTCGTCGGGGAAGGGACGGCCGTGGTCGTAGAGGGTGCTGCGCAGCACGGTACCCGCGGGGGCCCAGCGTTCGGGGCGTCGTCGGTAGGGGCCTGGTTCACCGCGGGTGATCTCCCACAGCTCCTCCGTCGGCAGGCACTTGCCTTCGAGGTGGCGTACCTCCCAGCCCGCGTCTTGGCGGACCAGGAGGCCGGTGCCTGCCGCGACGAGGTGGCCGCACAGCATGCAGTCCTGCTCGCGCATGTTGGCTCGCGGCGGGGGCGCCGTGCGCTGGCCGGGCGGCGGGCAGTCCTGGGGGTGGCGAGCCTTGAGCAGGGCCTTGGCCCCGTACAGTCCGGGCAGCGCCGGGGCGGCCTCGTAGAGGATGCCTTCGCCCTTCTCCAGCCAGCCGCCGCAGCGGCCGCAGGCCTGCGGGTAGTCGTTCTTGAGGGGCGGCGGGGGTGGGCACTGGCCCGGTTGGTGGCGGGCTTCGGTGTAGCCACGGTGGTTGCGCGCGAGGACGCCTTCGCGGGCGGCGACCGGCTGGCGGCATAGCCCGCAGGTGTCCGCGCGTTCGTTGACGCGCGGCGGGGCAGCGGTGAGCTGCCGTACGGGTCCGGGCCGGGGCGGGTGCTTGTCCACCAGGCGGCGCATCGTGCCGCGCACTGAGGTGCCGAAGGCGTTGGCGGAGCCGAGCGTGGAATCGCGCTCCACCTTGGTTGTGCCGTCGGTCTTTACCCGCCACAGGCGCACCCGCTTCTTGTCGCCGCCCGGTAGCGGGTCGCACAGTACGATCACGGCACCCGCCGGGAGGCCGTAGGAGGCGCCAGCCTCGAGCCAGTCCCCCAAGCAGCCACGTGCACCATGCTGGGACTCGTCCAGTCCGCGCAGCAGCTTCCGCCACGGCTTGACCGCTCCCTCGTCAGCTGCGGGGATCGCGACGGCGAACTCCCTGTCTGGCATCCTTGCCACTCCCTCTTCACGATCCGTCATCGACAGGATGCCGGGCCGCACTGACAACACCGCCCGCTTGCGGCGGGACTTGTCAGTCGTCGCGGCCGGACGGTGGTCAGGGAGCACCGTCATGAGGCGTGACGGAAGACGGTGGCAGGGCCGATGACCCCGGAGCCGTACTTGTCGCGGACTCGGTCGACAGCGGCCTCGGTTACCAGGCGGGCTTCCCGCGAGGGGTCGAGGGAGATCTGCTGAGGAACGGTATCGGCGTCCAGGAGGTCGTCGCCTCTGAGCGCAAGGCCAGTCAGGCGTCCGCGTTGCAGTCCGGCGGCGTCCATCAGCTGGTAGGCGACGGTGCGTAGGTCATCATCGTGCGCGGAGGGCTCGGCCAGGCGACGGCTCTTCTCCCAGCGGGCGGTTCCGGCGAACGCCAGGCTCAGAGTCAGCACCTGCGGGGCCTGGCCGCGGCGGCGCAGCAGCCGCCCCAGACGGACGACGAGTTCGAGCAGGGCCGCGCGGGTGTGAGCGCCGTCCAGGGTGTGCCGGTCAAAGGTGTAGCGGACGGTCGCGGAGGCGGGCAGGTTGCGGGAGACGACGGGGCGGGGGTCGATGCCGCGGGCCCGTTCGGAGGCCAGGCGGCCGGCGCGGCCTCCCAGGAGGCGCTGGATGGTGGCCATGGGTACGGCGGCGAGCAAGCGCACGGTGTGGATGCCGTAGTCGTGGAGTGCGTCTGCCTGGCGAGGACCGATGCCGTGCAGGGCTTCAACGGGCAGCTCGGCCAGCCAGTCGGCAGCCTCGTCGGGAGCGATGACCAGCACGCCGCCGGGCGTGGGAACCTGGGCGGAGGCGGTTGTGGCCGTGCTGATCACCGGTCCGATTCCGATGCGCAGGTTGACGCCGTGCCGGGTCAGGGCGCGCACGCGCAGCATCTGGCCGAGGCGGCGCACATCCGCGCCAGCTCCGTGGTAGCGCAGGGCACCTTTCAGTTCGGCGAGGGCCGCGGTAGGCGGGAGTGCCTGCACGACCGGGGACAGATCGGCCATCTGCTCAAGGACGCGGCGATACAGCTCATCCGGCAGACGGTCCGGGCAGCGTACGTGCATCACGGTGGAGACCCGCCCTCCGGATGCCTTGTTCACGGTCGTCATATCCCCGCCTCCTTCCCTGGCAGGTTATCGAACTGAGGATCGAATAACCTTCCGGGAAAATCTACACTCGAACTCGTGAACGATTCACCATCCCGTCTCGATCTCTTGCGCTTCGCCCGCCGCGTCGTGGTCCAGCAGACGGCGGCATCCCTCGCCCAACTCGATCAGTGGATCGCAGAGGAGGAACGCCGGGAGACCGAGCGCCGCCAGGGCGAGCAGCGGCGCCCTGCGGAGCCCGAGTGGCTGATCCAGTACGGCCTCAACAGGGCGAACGTGGATGCTCTCCATGTTGGCGCCTGCTGGGCCGCCAAGAAGAGCGGTCGGTGCAAGCCGGTCACCCGCCAGCAGGCCATCGACGCGCTCGGCCGCCAAGTGGCGCCCTGCGTGCACTGCCGGCCAGAAGTGAAACTGGGCCCTCACAGACAGCGGCCGGGGCTGCGGCCGACACCGACAGGCCCGAAGGGTGGCGCCCACGAGGGGCCCGGCACGAAGAAATGATGTGGAGCCCAGCCGCGCGGGTCCCACAGGGTCAGGCATGACACCCGGCACATCGGCATGGCCAGCCATGGCCCTTCGCCACAGCCGTTGATGGCGGTCCCGCGCGGCGTGCGATCGGAGCGCGGGACCGCCGAGCCCGGTTGTCCTGTCAGAGCCGGGAAGTGAACCGTACGAAATAGCATCATTCTTCGCACGTACATCTGCGTGTGAGCGCGGCTTGTCCTCGATCCATGGGCTGCCGTGGGATCGGCGGATCGTCCGGCACAGGTGCAGCAGCAGCGCGAGGCCGCGAGGTGCCCCCAAGGCCCCGTTGCGGGGCCCACGAAAGAGGCAACGCCTCCCAGTAGGCGGGCCTGCCGGTCGTGGCGGCGGCCGGTCCGCGGGCGTGGCTGCGGGCGTTCAAACGCCAGTTGGGCCGTGTGCGCGCCGTCTCATCCGGGCCCGGGAACGCCTTCCCCGGGCCCGGATGACGTCCAGACTCAGGCGGGGGTGATGTTCTCCGCCTGCGGACCCTTCTGGCCCTGGGTGATGTCGAAGGTGACTGCCTGGCCTTCCTGCAGCTCGCGGAAGCCGGAGGCGTTGATGTTGGAGTAGTGAGCGAAGACGTCCGGTCCGCCGCCGTCCTGGGCGATGAAGCCGAAGCCCTTTTCGGCGTTGAACCACTTGACGGTTCCGCTGGCCATGCTGGTGCCTCTCAGTCGCTGTCAGGAACCGCACCGCGCGGCCCCAGAGGTGATCGCCCTGGTCCGGCACTGCACAGCAAAGCGCCCGCGCTCGCGCGCGGGCAGTACGAACCACGACATCTGGCAGCGACGCTACACGGCGAGGACGGCTCCCGCAGCTGCCTTGGCCGGTGTCATGGGGCAGGCGGACGGCTTGTCGTATCTCGCTCCTCCCGTCCTTCCGGAGACGACTCAGCCCTCGCGAGTGACCACGGCTGACGCGATGCGGCCGGTGTCCTGCGTTGAGACTGGCGGATACCTGATGATGTTGACCGGCATATCCGGTCTTCGGTGGTAGCGGAAAGGGGCGGTTCATGGCGCAGGCCCATGTCGCGAGCGAGCGGGTGACGGGGCGAGTGTGGACCGTACGCCTGGATGCTGCGGGGCGCGGCGTGCCGGCGGTGAAGGTCACCTGCAGCCGGAGCGCCTGCCCACCGCAGCGCTTGGACTCCGCCGCTCAGGGGCGGTCCTTCGCCACTGCCCATCTCAAGGCTCACCTGCGGGCAGCTGGGGGGCCGCGGCGTGATGCTTCGTGTGCCTGCCGCGCGGAAGGATGTCAGGCGCATTCCGAGAAGGCCGGGGGCAGGGCCCCGCAGGCGGGGCCCTGCGGTGCGGGGGAGCCGTGGTGCTGGCCGTGGTCACCGATCCGACCGGGCGATGGTGGCGGGCGTGGGAATGCTGTTCACGCTGCGCGGCCGCCCAGCCCGCCGCCCGCGTCGTTGCCACCGCCCCCGCCGCAGCGGCGGCCCCTGCCTCCGGCGCGGGCAAGACTCCCGGACGTGCTGCCGGGGACGGGGTGGGAGCGCCGGTCTTCTCCGCCACTGCGCCCGATGCCCCAGAGAGGGAGGTGGGCGGCGGTCAGCGGCTGCCCGCGCCTCGATCGGCGGCGGCCGCGCCGAGGTCGCGCCGGGCCAAGCGGTGGGGGAAGATCGCGCAACGCGTCGTGCCGCACGATCTGCAGCCGGTGGTACTGCGCGACGAGCTCATCGAGCTCGGCGATGCCTTTCGTGCCTACCAGGAGTCCAGCGAGCCGGATTTGGAGCTCCTGGCCAGCCTGCACGCCCGCAAAGCGCGCGCCTTCGCCACCTGGGCGGACGTGACGGACGACGGGAGCCTGCGTGCCGAGGCGCGGCGGGCCGAGCAGGCGGCGGCCAACGTCCGTCTTCAGTGGGAGCAGCGCACCGGTCAGGGCCTCGAGGGGGCGGTCGCACGTGTGCTGACCGGGCCGAGTCAGTGGGAGCACGCGCGTGGCGTCCTCGCCTACGTCCGCGATCACGCGCCGGTTCCTGGCCCGGAGGGGCGTCTGCTCATGCTGCTGCTGACGCTGCGCACCGCGTGCAGGGGCAGCGGCAACGTCACCGCCCTGGACGTAAACGGCTTGCCCCTGGGCGATGCCGAACAGCTTCTCCAGGCGATGGTCGACGCGGGCTGGCTGCGGCTGCCCGGGACCGTGGCCGATCTACTGGCCTCCACCTCCGAGAACCCCACCCACATCATCGTGCCCTCGCTCCTCCCCCATGACGGCGACCGCGGGCCGTTCGTCTTCGGGAAGTCGATGCGGGCCAAACTGTCGGGGTGGGCACAGAAGGCCGTGGGCGAGCGCAAGCTGCGCAAAAAGAAGACGCCGGCCGCGGTGCGGCTGCTCGCTCTTGCCTGTGCCGCGCACAGCAGCGCCGATGGGCGGCTGGGGCCGTTCGGCCGGGGCCTTGAAGTCGAGATGCTGGCCTCGCTGTGTGCCGTCGATCCCACCGAACTCAGTATGCTGGTGGAGCAGTTGGCGGCTGCCGAGTGGCTCTCGGACGTATCGGTGACCGGCACGCACGTCACGGGCCGGCTGTGCGAGCGGGTCCTCGAGCTCAGCTGCCCGGTACCGGCCGGGTGAGTCGCCCGCTCCTTGTCGGCTGCGCCCGCATGCGCCCGGAGTGCGAACGTCCGGTCGCGGGCTTCTACGCTGCCGGAGCGAAGACGGCGTTGTCGGGCATCCGGTCGCGGAAGTCCTCCGGGATGGTGCCCCATGAGCCACAGCAGATGCGTCGTGCGGACGCTGCCTGCCGGATCGTCGAGCAGGATGTACCGCCGCGTCTCCGCGCCGGCGTAGCCGATCTCGGGCGGGAAGCCCTGCTCCTGGGTCCAGGTCAGGTAGTGGCGGCCGTCGATCCTCAGCACACGGCGGCCGTCGGGGTCCTGGTCGCCGAGCATCATGTAGCCCAGGCACGTCAGCCAGAAGTCGCACGAACTGCACACCCGGTAGGCCGCCATCCGCGCGCCAACGCCGCGAATCTGCTGGTTGGTCCCCTTGCACGGGCACAGCTTGCACTGGAACAGCTCGTACTTCTCGGGCGCTCGTGCCCGCCTCACCCGCGCCACGTCTCTGCCTTCCTTCACGGTCCCTGCCGACAGTAGCGGTCGCCGCGGAAGGCCGTGCTGTACTGGCCAGTTGGCCTCCGGCCAGGTCACTCGTCGTCGGGAGCGGTGCCTGCCCACGCGATCGGCCGGCCGTCGGTGGTCAGCCCCCAGTGCAGACCGCCCGTGGCGTCTTCGTGGCCGGAGTCGAGCACGCATGCCCGGCCCCACTGCCCGTGTTTGGCGGGGCAGATCCGGCTGAGAACCTCATAGTCGGGCGTGGCGACGGCCTGGCGGTATCGGTCTGCGAACACGCCGAAGCGGGGCGCGAGTTCAGCCCCGGCCAGCAGCTCATGCTCCTGGATGCGGGCGGCGGCCCGCACGATGTCCGGGTGGGACAGCACCTGGTGGGCCTTGTCCCAGGGCAGCCTGCCCAGAAACCTCCGCGCCTGCGCGCCCACCGCCTCGCCCTCCGCAGGGCCACCCACGGCTGTTCCCGGGCCTCAGGTCAGCCGGCGTAGGCGATCGCCAGGACGGTGATCGTGTTCGTCTGCTCGCCGATGAGGATGACGACAGCCGCGCGGCCGCGAGCCACTGTGCGGATGATCCCGTCGTCCTCGCCGTACGGCTCGCTGGCTCCGAGGGGGTCGTGGACGGCGTCGACGAGGCAGACCGCGATGTCGCGGCGTGCCTCGTCGGGCAGCGCCTTGTAGATGTCGTGCTGGTCGCCCGGGATGTGGAGCCTGTAGGTCACGCGGCGCCTCGCCGCCCCTGCGCGTCGTCGATGACGGTGTCGGTCATGTCCGGGGCGTTGTCGTACTCGGGCGGCAGGACACCGTGCTCCTTGACGTAGGCGCGTGCCGCCTCGATGCGGGGGCGTGCCGCTTCGAGCGTCTCCGCGGCCCCTGCCCAGCCCTCCAGGCGTCGGGGCAGCTCCTCCAGGTCGGTCATGTTGACGTCCGTCACGAGCTGCTGCCGGAGCGCGCTGTGCGGCAGGGCGACGTGAAGCCGGTCGACGGTCCATTTCTCGTGCGACGCCATGTCCTCACTCCCCTTCGGCGGCGGTGTGCCTGCAGCCAGCGTAGCGGTCTGGGACCGGGCGCAGGGAGATGACCAGTTTCTTGCCCTCGGCCTGCGGCGCTGCCCGGCTGGCCACCTCTGGTCGGCCGCTGGCCGCCGGAGCGGCGCAAGCCCTGCGGCCGATCCCGGTCCGGCAAGGCCCGGCCCGGCGGAGCGGCTGAATTCCTGCGTTGGACGCGCGGCGCTGTGCTCCCTGCCTTCAGTCGCTGCGGGGAGCGCCGGTAGTGTGGTGGTGCACCACTGGGCAACCGCGCCGCGCCCGGTCCGAGACCCTGACGCCCACACCGCCGGGGGGACCGCAGAAGTCTGAGACTCGCGCGAGTGGTTCCGTCATGCCTCGAACCTCTCGTGTGTCGGCCGGCGGGTGTGGGACGGCAGGCCGATGAGGATGTGAGAGTCGTGACCGACCGCCTCAATCGTCAGTTCGACCGCGCGGTGCGCGCCTACATGCGCGAGAACCCCCGGACGTCCCTGGAGCAGGCCCGCGAGGCCGTCACTGCCCGTGCCAGTCAGCAGGCCCTCCGCCCCTCGCGTCTGCCTTGCGCGCCGCTGCCTCGGCCCCGCGAGGCGCTGCCCGACTACGTGAAGCGGGTCGCGGCCGCCCTGGGTACCCACCGGCACCAGGCCATGGAAGTCCTTGGCCTCCAGCCTGGCAGCTCCGCCGGCCAGCGCCTGTCCGACCTCTCCGGCGGCCTGCCCGAGGACACGGTGCGGGCGCTGTGCGCTGCCACCGGTATGACCCCTGCCCAGGCCCGTGCTCTCGCCTTCCCCGCAGCACGTGCTGGTGCGCCGTGCACCACCCGCCCTGTCGAGGAGACCGTACGGCGCATCCTCAACGACAAGAGCCTCCGCCGCGGCGGCGAGGGCAAGACCTCGACTTCCGGTCATCTGGTTGCTGCTCTGGCCCGTACCCCCACCCCGCGCGTTCTCATGGTCGACCACGACCGCCAGCGCAGCCTCGAATGGCCCGGCCCGGCCCCCTCCCCCTGGATCCTGCTGGACATGCCGCCGTCCACCGGCCCGCTGCCCGGCGACCCCGCGCTCTTCGACGCAATCGTCGGTGGCCTCGATGACGGCTTGCCTGCTGCGCCGGATGTGCCACGGCCGTAACGACGTACTGGTCCCGGCGCGGTCTGCCCGTCGACGCTCCGCCCCGGTCTCAGCCGGGCCGGAGTTGGCAGTTTCCCACGCACAAGACGCGGCGGCGCCTCTCCGTCTCTTCTCTGGCGGGACGCTGAAGGTCTCGCTTCGCCCCAGCAGCGAATCTCTCAGCAGGCGGTTCGGAGTTGTGTGGCCGTCTCGGTCCCGGATGGGCAGGTGGACGCCGTCAACGAATCTGCCCATATTGCCCCATATTGCGCCTTATAGGCGTGTTGTCCGGGGTCAGATGTGGTCCGGCCGAGGTCGAGGATCCGATGACCGGCGGCTGCGAGATCCGCAGTGAGGTAGCGCAGTAGGGCGTGCCCCGGGGCGAGGCTCCGGTACGCCGGGTCCATGGCCGGGAGGAGCGAATACGCCCGGGTGCCTCGGCGCAGGCAGAGCTGCGCGGCAACGATGTGGTCGTCCACGGCCAAAGTGGCGATGAAGGCGCCCGGTCCGCACCGCTCGAGCACGGTGTGCCAGGCCGCGTCGTCTTCCGCTCCGGAGGCCTGCTCCGGCCACTCCAGGCGGTGGAGACGGAGCAGGCGGGGATAGGTCTCCAGGAGGTCTTTGGGGCTGTGTGTACGGCGATAGAGGACGTGATGGGTGCGGCTGAGGTCGTCCCAGGTCCGTTGGCGCCGCCGATGCTCCCGTCGGGTGGAGCGGGAGAGGGCGCTGTAGTCGACGGGGAGCGTGACCGTGGCGTACGGGGATTCCACGATGTGCCCCGCCCACTGCGCTCGCAGATGCCGGCCCATCGTGCTGGCCGCTGGGATGTCCGCGAGGACGACCTCGGTACCGTCCTCGCCGTGAGCCTTCAGATGCCCGATCAACGCGGCCGTGACAAAAGGGTCTTCGGCGCCTGGCCCGACGGGGCGAATGACTTCGGCGGTCGGTGCGGACAAGGGGCGTAGCCGCAGCGTGCCGCTGTCGGTGGTGTCCCGTGCCATGGCCATGGCTGCGACCGTTCCCCGGCCGTCATGGGCGACGATGACCACGGGTTCCGAGCCGGGGGGCTGGTGGATGGCCCAACCTCCCAGCCAGGCCCGGCACTGGTACGGCGTGGCCTGGCCGTCTCGGGCATAGAGAGCGGGCCAGTGCTCGTCGAGGTAAGCCAGCGCCGACGAGCCGCTGAGGCAACCCACCTGTACCTGGGTGCGGTGGGGAAGGGTGCTGCTGAGCGGGGTCGTCAGGGACGTTGGGATCGCTGAATGGGTCATGTCTGCTGGCTCCGTCGACGAGAAGGGTCGGCGGGCGCCAGTGTTTCGGTCGGCATGGCCCGCTGGGAGCGCAGCTGGCTTCTTGGGCTTCGAGCTCTCTTCCGGCGGGCAGCTTTCACGGGTGCTGCCCGCCAGGCGGGCAGCACGACCTGGGTGGAAACGAAGGCCGCCTAGGCTTTGCCCCGCTTCGCTCTTCAGCAAGCCGGTCGGCGGATGCCGGAACAGGAGGCAACGGTCCTGGAAAGCGGCACAGGCACCGAGCACGAGGAAGGGCCCGGGTCACCGGGCCCTTCCTACCTAGTAGCGGGGACAGGATTTGAACCTGCGACCTCTGGGTTATGAGCCCAGCGAGCTACCGAGCTGCTCCACCCCGCGTCGTCGGTGCAGCCACTCTACACACCCGCACGGGGGAAGGCTGGCGAACACCTTCGCCGTCGGGTGAGTTCAATGTCTCGGGCGGGCGCGGGACTGGTCAGGGTGGGGGGTGTGCTGAAGGGCGCGTGGTGGAGCAGAAGCGGGACGGGCGCCGGGAGTTGGCAGGGGCGTGTGGGTCGCCTGTGCTTCGAGTCGGGTTCGCAGCTCAGTAAAGATGTCGGCCATTCGCCGCGCGTGTGGCAGGGGATCCGGTCGCGGGTGTGTCCACTCACTGCCGGGGAACAGGCTGATCCGACCGGGGAAGGCGTTCAGCAGCTCCGTGAACTGGTCGTCGCACCAGGAGGGCACCCAGGAGCCGGACCGGCACAGAAACACGGCGTCGAACGTGGTGGCCACCTTGCGCCCGTCGTCGATCGTGGTGTGCAGGGGGATCATGGGCGGATGTGAGTCGCCGCCTGGGCGCCAAGCCGGGTAGGTGAGGGTGAGCTGGCTGCCCTTGTCGTGGTGGACGAGCATCCAGTCCTCGCACGAAAACTCCCCGATCTCTCTCCACTCCTCAAAGGACGCCGGCCCGTGATCGTGGGGGTAGCCGCTGTCGTGGTGGGCGTCGAAGAGGTGGATGTCCTTCCAGACCGTGGTCTTCAGGTTGAACAGGCCGAAGTGCATGGGGGTGAGACGGCCCGCGTAGATGTTGGAGTCGGCGTAGAACAGGGGCGGGTTGTCGCTGGTGAAGGTGAACCGTGCCCAGAAGTCCTCGTATCCCTCGCAACGCGGCGGTTGAATGCCAGCTCGCAGGAACTCCTCGGCGCGGATCGGCCAGATGGTCTCGCGCAGCCAACGGTTCTCCCCGTGAGCCCAGTCGTAGAGCGCCGCATCGCCGCGGTGCGGGGCGGGGATGCCCTCATAGGGGTTATGGAAGAAGAAGTCGAAGTCGACCACGAGCAATCGGCCGCGCTTCTCTCCTGAAGCCACTTCCCCTCGCTTCCCCCCCGGCTGACACAGTCCGGTGTCCATCTTTGCAGGCATCCGCGCAGCTGGTCGGCTGGTCTTGTGCCGCTTCCCGTCGTACGGGCGTGAGCGGGCTGCCGTCTCTGGCTCGCGTATCTCGCCGAGGCGACCGTAGTCTCAGCGGGCGGCGGCCAACTGGTCGGTTTTCAGTGTGATGCCATCCCAGAATCCCGCACGCAGGTCCACCCTGTCGTCTTCGCTGATCTCCAGCATCTCGTTGCCGATCATTCCGAAGCGGGCCGCGTAGCGCAGCAGTTCACCGTCGAGGGAGCGCGGGATGCGAGGGTTGGCCTCGGTGAGTGCGTCGATGAGCTGCGCGGCTTGAGCGTGCGGCAGTCGCTGGGTCCAGCGGGTGGCGAAGGTTCGGCCCACTTCCCTGGGCTCACCGGTGACCTGGGTCATGTCGTGCTCTCGGTCCGCCCACTCCTGTTCCGGGGTGGTCAGGTCACGCAGGAGCGGGAACCCTGCGTCCGGGTCGACCCAGCCGGTGTCCGAGGACCAGCGCAAGGCGGCGGCCGGCGCGGGGCGTTGAGCCAGGGCGCTCGGGGTGGGGATTCGGGGCGGCATTGACACGGGAGGCTCGGGCTCGCCGCCCGGCGTGGCATGCTCGAGCACGGGCGGGACTGGGGCCTTCGCGTCCTGCTCCGCCGAGGACGGCTCGGCAGCCTTGATGGCCTGGGTCAGCCAGGCTCTGTCCAGCAGGTGCCGCTCGTCGGCCTCCGCCACCAGGTCCTCGGACTGGTTGTACTCGCCGTCGGCCGCCTGTACGGCCCACAGGTGGATGGCCACGCCGTGGTCCTTGGCTGCCATCACTCCGGGCAAGAGGTCTCCGTCGCCGGTGATCAGCACAATGTCGCTGCAGGCGTGGTTGCGAGCGAGCTCGGTCAGCTGGGCGTGCATGGCCGCGTCCACGCCCTTTTGCTGGAATCGTCCCTCGATGCGGGTGAGCAGGCCCAGACGCACGGTGACCCGGGGCATCACCCGCAGGCGCCGGTGTTCAGGCTGGGGCACCCGATCGGGAGCTCCGTCGAACCAGTAGATGCGCAGGAGTGTCTGCCCGGTGTCGGCCTCAGCGCGGTGGCGTATCTGGTCGATCAGCTGCCCGTGGTCGACGGACAGGCGCGACCGTGTCGCGTCGCCCGTCAGCAGAGTCGCAGCCGCGCCGAGCAGATATCCGGCGTCCACCAGGACGATGCATCGGTCCACGTCCTCCCCCTCGACCGTGAGCAGTCCCTACTCAGTCGGTAGTCCATCACATGCCGCTTTCGCGGACTTGCCGTTTACGAAGCCCCCTGAGGTCCTCTAGGCAGCGGGGCTGTCCGCTTCCGGTGCTTCGGGTGAGGGGATCCCCCACACCGAGCGTGTCGCGGCGGTGAGAGCCGGCGGCAGGGGCTCGCGCTGGGGCGGGTCGGGTATCTCGTGAAGTAGGCAGACCTGCCATCGCCACCCGGTGGTCTGGCTGTACTGGGCGGTCACGACCCGGTCATTGCCGTCCGCGCACTTGTGGCGGGCCGTCTGCATGGCCCGGGCCAGGGCGATCAGGAACTGCGGCGGGAGGTCCTTGGGCCGGGACGGGGGGCTGATGGGGTCCCAAACTGTGTCGGTCCCGTTGACCAGCATGGCCGAGGAGCTCAGTTGGAAGATCTCGTCGGCCCTGTCCGCGCGGAGCAGACGCGCGGCGCCGTCCCCGTCCCGGTAGCCCTCCGTGTAGATCCAGACGATGCCAGGCGTCACGGGCTCTCCTCTGGGTGAGTAGGGGGATCGTGCGGTTGGACGGATCACACGATCGCCAAGGCCGCGGACGGCGGAGATTGCCAGGCCCGTGGGGCGGGCAGCTACCTGCGGTTTTCCCATTCGGCGGGCAGCCCGGGACGGTGGGGTGCCCGCCGGGTGGTAGGCCTGCGGATTGATCTTTGGTCGTTGCTGGCGGCTGTGTCCCTCTGTGTCCCTGTCTGCCCACCGTCGGGGCGTCGATCCGTTGCCGTGTCGAGGGTTCCTGGTCCGCGGTGCGGCCCCGAGCCGGCTGGCTCCGTCTGGCAGGGCGTGGTCGCCGTGACTGGACGGCCGGATTCGTCACGGTTGCGGGTGGCCGCCCCCCTCTGGCCGCGAAACCTGTTCACCGCGAGGGGTGGCCCCCGCCCCCGCCTCATTGGTAGCCGCGGCCGGGCCGTGGTCCCTGCATCACTCCAAGGGGGCGGGGCGCGTTGCTGTCAGCTGTGTCCCTGTGTGTCCCTCCGTCTGCCCGTCCCTCGGTGTCCATGGTGTCGCCGTGCCGCCGCAAGGCCCCTGGCGACTACGTCTGCCTGCCCGTGCCTGGCTGGATGTACTGGTGGGCTTGGAGGTGCTGCTGGTGCAGTAGCGCCTCGGCCGCCGGGGTCTGGGGCGGGCTGGACGGCGGGGACGCGGCGGGGGGTGGGGGTGGCTTGAGACGGACGAGGACGCCGAGCGGGCCGAGGCGGCCGGGGTCGCCGCCGGCCATCTGTTCGGCTTCCTCGGCTCTGCGTACGGCGTCCTCTGCAGCCCGTTCGTGAGGGGTCAGTTGAGCACGGCGCTCCAGCTCTCCGGTGATCGGATGGAGCTGCTGCTGTGCGTGCTGGGTGCTCTGCCGGGTCGCCATGGCCTGTAGGAGGCTGGTGGTCACCTCAGCGCGCCAGGAGCTGAGCTGCTGGTCGGAGAGCCGGGTCATCGAGGGGCTGCAAGCCATACGGTTCAGTGCGGCCTGCGCGTCCTGGTAGGTGATCGAGAGGTGACCGGAGGCGATCGCCGTGTCGCGGCGCATCGGGTTGGGCTCGGGTGCCAGTCGGTCTGCCCAGGTCAGGATGGCGGTCCGCGCTTCCACAGCCTGGGCGGGGGTGTAGCCGTAGGCGGCGAATGCCTCGTCGGGTACCTGGGCCACCTGGGCGAACGCCTGGTAGAGGTCCTGTTGGAGTTCACTTTCCGGGCGGCCTTGGTGCTGGGCGAGGGCGCTGATGTAGATGCCGATGTAGCGGTCGGCGTTGGACTGGCCCATGTGCGCCTGGAGCAGCGCCAGGTCGAGAAAGTCCTTGGCGCCCAAACGGTTTTGCAGCGCTTCGATCTTGCGGTAGAGGCACTCGCCGATCGCGGTCACCGGTATCCCGTCGCGGTCGACCGGCTTCAGGTACCGGGCGACGCAGACCATCTGCAGGTTGACCGTGCCGTGGTCGGGGTGGCTGACCGACATCTCGCCGTTCTGCGCGGTCGCCACGCCGTCGGTCACACCCCAGGTGGCGACCTGCTCAACGTGGTAGCCGGCCTCCCGCAGTGCCTGGGTAACGTCCTGGCGGACAGTGTCGGCGTCATCCAGGAGCTGGTTGATAAACAGATCGACGTCGTCGGAGTCCCGGGCGCCGCGGACACCGTGCACCTGCATCGCCAGGCTGCCTGCCAGGCTGTAGCCGCGGCTGCCGCATGCGGCGAGTGCCACGCGGGCGACTTCAAGTTGCTGTTCGTTCCTCACAGGCTGGGGGTGTGGCGCAGTTCGGGGAAGCGGTCCTCCCAGGTCCTCAGGAGAGCGGGCGGGCCGATTCTCTGCGGCCACATCTGCTGCAGAAGTTGCCGGTTGAGGAGCTGGCGCTGCTGCTCGGCGGTGCCGGTGAGCAGCAGCCGGCGGTAGAGCTGGAGGCGCTGCCAGGCATTGGCGAGATCGGCGTGGCCGGACAGCTCGCGGTCCGCGAGTCCGGCGGGGACCTCCACGGATCCGCTGGAGGGGCCCTCGAGGTCGTCGAGGGAGGCCACCACCTCAAAGCCCTGCGAGGCAAGCCAGCCCCCTGCCTGCGGGGAGGTCATCGCTGCGCCGATGTCGGGGGCCAGGTGGCCCTGGTCCACTGCCCGGCGAACGCCTTCGCGCTGCGCGGCTAGGGTCCGCGCGGCCCCTTCAAAGTCCGGGACGGGGAACTCCATCTCCATCGACATCGCCGCGTTCTCCTTCTGCTCTGCTCGTGTGCTGGGAGCGGACGCTGGTCATCCTGCCGGTCATGGCGCACCGGCCACGCTCTGCCGGTGCGCCACTTCGGTCGCGTACCAGCGGGCGGTACGTCAGTGTGGGAGCTTCCCGCAGGGCGGGACGCACCCCGCGCACCGTCCTGGCGAGATCATCCGTGTCGTGCGGAGCCCAGTCGGATGCCGCTCATCGCCTCCTTCCGCCCGGCGGGCGCTGAAGCAGCGCGTCTCGGAGACCGGTCTGGGCACGTAACGGTGCATCGCGCGGCTGCTCGAAGTCCGGAGTGTTGCCGGGAGGTGTGTCCCTGGGAGTCCCTGTGTCCCTGGGCGACGCGGTGGTGCTAGGCGCTCAGCTCGCCTTGGCCTGGGCTCGGCCGGCGGATGTCCGGGCACCGGTGGCCGCTTCCAATTCGGCTGCGGCCTGGGCGTTCTCTAGCAGGTGTCGCCAAGAGGTGACGTTGGGGCGGCTGCGCAGCAGTGCCCGGCGTTCCCGCTGCGTCATCCCGCCCCACACGCCAAACCACTCGCGGTTATCGAGCGCGTATGCCAGGCATTCCAGCCGGACTGGGCAGCCCGTGCACACGGTCTTGGCTCGGTTCTGGGCAGACCCAGTTTCGAACAGGGCGTCCGGATCCGTGACCCGGCACGCGCCCTCCCCTCGCCATCCCAGCGATGTACTCATCCCCGCCCCCTTGCTCCAGGCCGTCTCAGCGCGGCCCTGCTGATTGCCCTGCGCCCGTGAGAACGAGCTGGTCGGTCAGGGGAAGGGCGTCGAGGAAACGCGCTTCGCCAAAGCGCGCGGTCTTCGCCGCCAGCGCCTCCTCGCGGCTCTCCCCCGCCAGCCACGCCCAGGTGGCCGTGCACCAAGGCGTCGAGGCGGCCGGGAAGTGATGGAGAACGCCGTGGGAGAAGCACCAGGCGTAGGGGCCCTGTGTTTCCTGCACTTGTGCTCTCCTTCCTTCCGGCTCAGCACCGGCGCGGTGGGCCCACTGTAGAGGGCGCCACGGACAACGTGCCCGGTCACAGCTGCCTCATGTGCCGCGCCCGCGCAGGATTTGCCGCTTGCCAGAGGCCTGCGCACCGGTACGTGCGTCGGGAGTGGGACAGTGTTCGTGCCAGGGGCGGTTGGCGGGCCCATGCCCATCGTGACGGAAGCCAGCCGCCCCACCGGCGCCCGCACCCGGTGTGCCGGCGTCCCAAAGACCTCGGTCCCTTCAGTGAGGGCTGGCGTCGGTGAGGACCCGCTCCTTCATCCCCCGTGTCGTGCAGCTCGCGGTCGTCTACCGGCCGCTGGTCTCAGTAGGCACTCTCGCGTTCCTCCTCGGCGGTGGCCGGGGCGGCGGCGCGACCATGCACGGCTCGCAGTCGTGCAGATGGCGGACCTGGGAGCGGGAGGCATGACCCCGAGAGTCGGTTGCGGGGTAAGTGCGCACACCGACGCGGTCGCCCTTCACCCACACGACCTCCTCACGGAAGCAGTCCTGCGGCGCGTGGGCCAGGTCGCCGATCCGCAAGGGGCCGTCTTGCTCCCAGGCTTGCTTGGGTAGCTGCGCGAGGACAGCTGGCGTGGTCGTGCGGCGGAGGCGGAACAGACAACGGATCTTCACGGGGTCTCCAGGAAGAGGGGCCGGGTGGGCTGGTCAGCTACCGGTGTCCTTTCGCGTGGTGCTGGCCGGCCCGCAGGGCGGGCGGCAGTCAGTGGGAGCTGTCCGTAGGGCGCGCCGGGCGCGGATTGCTGCCCATGGGACGGGAGCCGATGATGCCGGACTGCGGTCGTCGCCCTACGGTCGCGGCCATGTCGGATGACGAACTGAGCACCAGCGCCGTTCACCAGCGGATCATCGATACCGGCCACTTCGGCCGTGGGGACGTGGTCCATGCCATCGGCTCGCTGCTCGAGGCCCAGCACATCGGCCGTCCGCTGATGCTGTACCGGGTCACGGGGCGGATGGGGTGGCATCTCAGCGGGGAAGAGGCCCTCGTGCTGGAGGCGGAGCAGCGGCCTGGCCGGGCCGAGGTGCGCGCTCCGGCCCGGTATCTGATCCATCTGGAGAACTGCCCGTCGTGCGCCAGATTCGAGGGCCAGCTGCGGGAGGAGATCACCTCTGCCGACTTCGGGGATGTCGAACCGCACGAGGTGATGCTGATTGCGCGGACGGAAGACGGTCAGCTCGTGCACATCCTGGATGTGCTGCGGCTGCAGGAGGAGCAGGACGGCGTATGAGCCGTCGGGACGGCGCGGGCCGGGCGGCACCGGCCCGCGCTTGGGTCACGCGGTGGGGGTCTGTTCCAGGCTCCCGGTCGCGGGGGCGCCGAGGAACTGCTGCCTCAGCTCCTCCATGGTGACCTTGGTGGCCTGGGATGGTGCCGTGGCTGTCTCGCCCGTGCCCAGCCGTACGACGAGGTCGAACTTCTTGACCTTGGCGTTCTCTGCCAGCTTGGCGAGGTTGACGGTGACCTTGGTCAGTTGGCCGTTCTTCAGGGCGAAGTCGGCGGTGGCCTTCTCGTCGGGCACGTCCTTGAGGTCCTTGGCCGAGGGCAGCGCGGCGCCCGGGGGGAGGTCCTTGGCGAACGGGCGGACCTTGTCGACGAGTTCGGTGAGCAGGGTCTTCAGCGCGGCGGTGGCGGTGATGTGGTCGGTGCCGCCTCGCTCGCCGGTGTCCTTCAGGGCGACCTCGCGGGTCAGCACGGTGCGCAGCGCCTCGGTGAGCTTGCGCTGGGTGCTGGCGTCGGGACTGGGGGCGGCGCTGGCGCCGGTGCCCGTGCCGTCCTTGAGGTCGGCCGTGGAGATCTTGATCCACTGTCCGTTGAGGAGGGCCTTGAGGGCGGTGGCGGTCTCGGGGAGGTCCTCGGCGGCCGGCAGGGGGCTGCCGGTCTTCGCGGCGATCGCCTTGGCGTCGGCGCGCAGGTAGGCGTAGTCGCCGGCGATGCGGTACTCGATCAGGTCCGTATCGGCGCTGGAGAACTTCACGGCCATGCCGGTGAGGTCCTTCTCCGCCGAGTCCTTCAGCGGCTTCTTCGACTGCACGGACAGCGAGACGCGGGCGTCGGCGAGCAGCTGGGTGGCCTCGGTGGGCATCGGGTTGCCGGGGTCGGCCTTGGTGTCCAGGGCCTCGAGGGTGGCGGTGTCGGTGTCCAGGTCGAGTTCCATGGAGAGCGAACGCTGCTCGCCGAGCTTGGCGACGGCCCGGTCGATCTTCTGTGCCGCGGAGAGCTTCTCGGCGGTCCCGCAGGCTGCGACGCCGGTCAGGACGGCGCCGATCAGGGCTGTGGCGGTTAGGGTCTTGCGTATGGCGGGAATGACGGTCTCCTCCGGGATACTGCCCCGCGCCGGTCGCGTGCGGGCGGCCTCGGTCTCCACCGTGCCTATTGCTGTCCGGACGCAGCCAGCCCTCGTCGCGGCGGACCCGGCGGCCTCCCGCCGCGCGGGCTGCCGAGTGCGCCGTCTCCCGCAGCGCGGGCGTCTTGGGGCTGTTGTCGTCCCGCTGCGGACGCGCCGATGACGGGCGTCCCGATCTCAGTCGCTTGGGTCGCTTGGTCGTTGTCCGATGCGGCCGGGTGGGAGCGGAGTGGGTCAGGCTGACCGCAGTGGGATGACGGTGCGTTCTCCGGTGGCCTTCTCGCCCAGGCGGAAGATGGGGCTGTTGGAGATTCGTTCGACTTCTTCGAGCCAGCCGTCCTTGGCGAGTTCTCCCCGCACCCGGCTGAACAGGGTGGGTGTCATGCCGAGCTCGCCGGCCAGGTTGGTGGCGGTCTGCTTGACCGCGCCGCTGAAGTCCTTGGGCATGACGGCGTAGAGCTGCATGATGAGCCGCTGGTTGGGTTTAAGGCCCTTGGTGCGCCGCAGGACTTCGCGCGCTACCGGGTCGCCGCTGGTGGTCACTGATCCCCCTTTACAAACCTGGGCCGCTGCAGGTCCCGGAGTCCCGGGATGTCCGGCGGGTTGTAGGCCCGGATCGCCTCACGCTGCTCCGCGGAGGACAGTTGGCTCGCGAAGTACGGGCTGACCTTGTAGAACCGCTGTCGGCCGAACTCGTCGGCGAGGAAGAGGAGCCGTCGGCTGACCAGCTTGCGGACGATGCGGCCCAGGGCGTCGGGGGATGTCCCCGTCCGTTTGCCGATGTACGCGGTGGTCTTCATGACCGGCTCCCCCGGGCAGGGTGTGGCGCCGACGAACCACATGAAGATGCGGAACTCGCGGTCGGTCAGCCCTCCGTCCTCTTTGGGGACGGCTGCCAGTGCTTCCAGGCGTTCGTTGTCGACCGTGCTGTAGCCGCCGATGTAGCCGAAGCGCGTGCGCGGTTCCGGGCCGTGGGCACCGCTCTCCCCCGGTTGCTGCGCAGAGCGCGCCATACCGTCTCTCCGGTCGTCGGGCTACATGAACCATGAGTACATGCACACCCTAACGCGAGTCCGGATCCCTGAACTCCCACAACATGTACTCATGGTTCATGCTTGCCGCTTCTGGGAGCCGGATATCCAGACTCCAGGAGCGGGATAACGCGGTCTCAGGAGCGGCATAACACGGTTCCCTAAGCGGCATATCCGATCTTGGGAGCGGTATCAGTCAGCGAAACCAGCAGGTCAACCGGGGTGAGGGCGTGTCTCTCTCTACATGCTGTACAGCAACTGCGGGCCGTGGGCGCTGATCCTTCAATCCGCTCAGCATTTCCATCGCGCGTCCCGGCGCGTCGCGCGTGTCGACCGGCCTCGCCCGCCCCCGGCCTGTCTGCCTCAGCCGACGAACGTAAGCCCCGGCGGCGCCGCGGGGTCACGGCAACGTGCGGAGGTACGGAGCCGGGCGGCCGGCCACGGCCGAACGGCGGCCCCCTTCCGGGCCTCAGCCACGCTTTCATGTCTTTGTCCGTCACGGCCTGTGCCACCCGGGACGCAGCTGCGCTGGTGCTGTCCACGACCTGCACCCGACCAGGACGCCGCACGCGAAGCCTGCCCAGCCACCCCGCCGCTGCCCGCCGGCCCCGGCCCCGGCAAGACGCGCGAGGCCCGGCTCGGGGCTGTCAGCACAAGAGGTGGCGGCCGTAGGGGGTGAGGCGGGGGTCGAGGGGTTTGCTGCAGACCTCGCATTGCGGTGTGGCTGGTTTGGGCGCTGGCGGTGTTCTTGTTGCGGGTGCCTGGCGGCGCCGGGGGACAGCCTGACCGGGCAGGCGCGGTGCAAGGCGGTGCGTTCGGCCTTGACGAGCGAAACGCTCCAGTGCAGCCCGGCCTGCTTCGTTGGCGCGCTGGCGGGCAAGCTCCTGGATCTTGCGGTGGTCCTCGCGCAGCTGCTCTTGCAGCGCGCGGGGCAGCGAGGCCCCGTGCTGGTCAAGACCGAGGGCGTCCAGCGCGATGTTGACCTTCTCCGTGGTGTCCAGCGCGCAGGGCGGGTGGTGTGGTGCGAAGGGCGCGAGGTCGGTCAGCTGCCACCACTGGTGGGGGCGGAGGTGGGGACGGGCGATGAGGGTGGCGGCCTGGACGGCGGCTGGGTCGAGGAACCATACGGGCAGTCCTTCTGCAAGGACCGCGTGCGGCACCTGCAGGCCAGGCCGCCAGAACCACACGTCGCGGATGTCCTGAGTGGCGTAGTCGTGGTGCCGTGCCTGGAAGTGGGCGTCGGTGAGCAGTTCCTTCTGCACTTCCAGAGCGAGGCGGGTGCCGTCGATGAGGGTCGCCAGGACGGCGGCGCGCCGGTCGCGCTGTGATGTCCACTGCTCGATGTGGACAGCTGTGACGGCGGGCTGGGTGCGGGCCCACCGTGCCAGGGTGTGCTTGGAATGGAGGTGCCACACGCTCTCGGGGTCGTGGCCCGCGGTGGGGGCCTGGCCCGGTGGGTGGGCGAAGTGCGTGCGCACTTGTCCCCCGAGGCGGCCCCGGACCACGAGCGGGATCCGGGTGCCCCGGGGGGCGTCGATGCCGCGGTAGCAGTAGCAGCAGATGAGGGTGGCGTCGCCGTGCGGGTAGCCGCGGGCGCGCCAGTACTGCGCGGGCTGCTCTGAGACATGGACCTCGCGGTTGGTGCGCAGGTCGAAGCCGACCACCAGCAGATCCGTGTTGCCGTCCACCCGCCCCTCCCTGTGGCTGGCACCTGACATCCGCCGAGCATGAGCGGCGCCGGACAGGAGCACGAGAGGTCCCGGCACGGCCACCTTGTGGCCTCCCGTCCCGCGGTCGGATATCTGCCGTCCTTCCTGCCCGGCGGGCTGCGTCGGCCTGCCGAGCCCGGGCGGCGGGCTATGCCTCCCTGCGGCAACGGGCTCTCGTGGCAGCGTGCTCTCATGTCCGATGACCTCCAGGCCCGCGAAGAGGAGCTTGTCCGGCTCCTGGCGGCCACCCGCCGCGCCGTGGCCGATGGGGCTGGGCAGGAGGAGATCCGGGCACTGCGGGAGGAATCCGAGCGGGCCTTCACCCAGTGGAGGATCGAGACGTCCCTCGTGCTGCACCGGGCCGTCGAACAGCCAGTCCCTTTACCTGAACAAGCCGTCGAGTCCGGCCAGCAGGCGCCACGCACCGCGCGGGAGAAGGTCCATGCCGCTCTGCTCGTTCTCCGCGCTCCCGCCGGCCCTACCTTGATCTCCCAGGCCTACGCGGCGTTCCACGATGACGCCCTGCCCGTGGACAGTCTGCGGTCGCTGCGCGAGGGCGAGCGCAACTCCCATCAGACCTCGCAACGGCCCTTTTTCGTCTGTTCCGTGCTGAACGGCGATCTGCAGGCCGTGAAGGGCTACTACGCCTTGAGTACCTGGCCGCTGGAGCAGCGGATCATGACCCCCCACAGTGCACAGCTGTGGAAGCTGCAAGCGGTGGTCAACCTTGCGGCTAGGCTGCAGTCGGACCTCGACTCAGGCCAGGACATCTCGCCGTCCGCGCTGCGGCTGCTCCGCACGACGGCGGTCTCTGCCGGGCTGCACGACCAGGCCAGCGTGGAGGCAATCGAAGCCCAGGCGCACCGGCGTATGACGCCGCTGCTCCCCGAGCACCGGACCCACAGCGCTGAGGTGGCGGAGCGGGCAGGGTCCCTCCCTGACGCGGGGCGGCTGTTCGGCAAGGCCGCGGTGCGTCTGACGCATGCCCAGACCGCGGCGCTGTGGGGGCTGGCCCGTGAATCGTCCGAGCGTGTGGCAGCGATGGACGTCGCGCGGCCGGCACCGGCCGCCGCAGCGCCGTCCCCGGCGGCCGGTCCGGCCATCCCGGCGCAAACCGCTCCCCAGCGCGCCGCGGACTCTTCCCCTCAGCGCGGAACCGCTGTCAGGTGACCGGGTAGCCCGCACGTCCGCAGGGACACGGCCGCGTATGGGCCGGTCAGGCCGCTGTCACGGCCGGAACGCGCAGAGCCTGGCGTAGTTCGCCCGCCAACTGGGCGCAGCGGCAATCCCCGCGCGCCCCAGGGCGTCCCGCGTGTCCGCAGCCGGCAGACGAAGGACGGCAGCGAGGCGCTCAAAGGCCGCGTAGCCGGGCGGGGTTATGCCCGGCTACGCGGTGACCGCTCGCGGGAAGACGCTGGCGGTCAGTTCGCGAAGCCCCACCAGTAGGCGCCCCAGATCCAGCCGGTCCGGCCGGTGTTGGCGCCGCTGGTGACCTTGACCCGGTACCACTGGTACTGGGAGTGGCCGTCCCACCAGAGGCAGTTGGAGGTGACGCGGGTGCCCTTGCTCAGGACCCCGAGGGCTGCCGAACTGGTGGAGTGGTTCGACCGGAGTCTCACCGCGGTCGTCGTCTTGCCCTTCTGCGTCCAGGGGTTGCACGAGGCCGCTGCCGCTTCCGGGGCGGTTGCCACTGCCCCTCCGAGTGCCGCAACTGTGATTGCCGCTGCCGCGAGGGTGCTGCGGATCTTGTTCTTCGTCATCGGATGAGCTCCTTCTTGCATGCGCATGGCGCGGGCTGCTTCATGGAGTTGGTGGTGGGGAATCTGTTGGTCAGGCTTGGGAGCGCCGGGTGCGGCGTACTCCGGCCGCGGAGTGGGCGGGCGACCTCGGCGGCAGCGGTGGGCTGGCCCACCATTCGGTGGATCACTGCCGAGCCGACGACCACGGCGTCCGCGAACGCCGAGACTTGCGCTGCCTGGTCCGGGGTGCTCACACCTATGCCGACGGCAACCGGCAGACGCGTCGCGGAGCGAAGCCGGTGGACCTGCCGCGGCAGGTCGAGGCTGAGTGGACGCTGGGGCCCGGTCAGGCCAGGGGGGCGTGATCCGCCGGACGCTACTTCGCCACCCGCCCCGTCATCGCCAAGGCGCTCAGCCGCTGGGGCCACGTCCTGCTGCGCCTGGTGCTGAACGTCATCGGCCTGCTCATCCTCATCGAGGGCGGCGCCTTCGGCCTGTAGTACGTGCATGGAGTCACCGGCCCCGCGGCTGGGCGATCGAGGCGGCGAACTCGTGCACGAGACCGGCTGCTCTGCTCAGGCCGTTTTCGGCGAACGCCCGGATGAGCGGCGAGCCGACCACGACCCCATCAACGGCCCCGTGGGCGACAACAGCAGCTGCCACTGCGGGAGTTGAAACTCCGATCCCAGTCAGGACCCGGGTCGACGGAGCGATGCGCCGGAGGGATCGTACGAAGGCAGCGAGGCTGTCCAGGTCGATCCCGGCCGAGTAGCCCGTACGCTGCCCCGCGACCGCTGGCGCGTAGACGAACCCCGTCGCGGCCCGGCATGCGATTCCCAACTCGTCGTACGGCGCCTGCCGGTTGGCGAGGAGAGGAGCGCTGATCCCGGCCTCCGTCGCGGCCGCCACCCACTGCTCCACGTGCTCCGATGGAATGTCCGGTACGAGGCACCCCGTCGCGCCGCAGGAGGCCAGCTCGGCGGCCATTCGCCGCGGACCAAGGGCCTGAACGGTCGACCAGTAGCTCATGACGACGACGGGCGCGTCACTTCGAGCCGACACTCGCCGCACCGTCTCCAGCGTGATGCGCACGCCATCACCAGCGCGAAGAGCACAGCGATGAGCTGCGGCGATAGCCGGACCATCGAGCCAGGGATCCGCCGCTGGCGCCCCCACCTCCAGTATCGCTGCGCCGTGCTCGGCGTAGGCGACGAAGGCGTCCACGCTGCTGCGGAGATCCGGAAAACCCGCCACCGAGAAGGCGCCGAGGACCGGCCCCACCGGCTGCCCGCCAAGCTCGACGGAACGACGGGCAGCTGCGTCACGTACATCTACGCCATACGTCATCGCAGGTCACCTGCGATCCGGCCACTCTGGCGTTCGGAACAGCTGTAAGGCCAGCCCACCTCCAGGATGTCGGCGCTGGCGACGAGTTGGTGCAGCAGGTCCAGGCTGGTCGCGGGGTCGGGGTATCCGGCGGGAAGGTAGGCGGCCAGGAGCGGGCTGCGGGTGAGGAAGGCCGCATCGAGAGCCTGCGCTGCCCCGCCGAGCTCTCCTTGGTGACCGAGGGGCGCCGGGCTGCCCGCTGCCGGCGCTCCTACGGCGGCGGGGGCGGGAACGAGTGGCTGGTGGGCGGGCATCAGGCGGCGACCGCCTGCTCGTCGGCCTGGTCATCGGGGCCGGCCGGCTCGATGGTGGCATGGACAGCGGCGAGCGCCCGGTCCAGGTATCTGCGGCACAGCGCCGGGGTCTCGGCGGTCACCACCAGGTGGGCGAGGCGTGCGGAGTGGCCGTCGGCCGGTGGAGCGAGGTGGGTGCCGGGCTGCTGCTCGAGCACGGCCCGGTCACACCAGGTGCGGGCGGCCAGAGCGGGATCCACGGTCAGCGACCGCAGCTCTCCTGCCGTGTGCGGGTGGACGAAGCCGATCGCTGCCGCGCGCAGGTGTCTGGGGCGCAGGTCGGGCAGGAGGCCCATGGCCAGGTCGGCGGCGGCGGCCACCAGGTCTATACCGGTGGCCAGTCGGACCAGGTGCGGGATCAGGTCGTCGGCCAGGCACGGCGTGACGGCGGTGACCCTCGGCCCGCTGGAAGTCAGCCGCACCGTGACGTGGGAGACGCCGTGGGTGATGCCGAGCGCCTCAAGCGCCTCGACGGCGGTCTGCTCGGCCGCGTCGGTGACTGGGGAGCGCAGGGCGGGTGCGACAAGGCGGTCGGTCGCTTCGAAGGCCTCACCGCGCTGGATGTGGGTGATCGCGGCCACGACGTGGCGGCCGGGGATGGAGACCACTTCGACGCCGACCTCGGGCCCGTACTCGTATTCCTCGGCGAGCAGGCCCGCGCTCTCGTTGCCATGCCGGGCGGCTGTCTGCGCAGTCAACGCGTAGGCGGTATCGAGCTGTTCGCTTCCGTCCACCCGGACTGCTCCCGCGCTGCCCGCGATGGCGGGCTTGAGGACGAGGGGGTAGCCGAGGTGCTCGGCGGCGATGCGGAGCTGGCCGACGTTACCGACCGGCACCCAGCGGGGCGCGTCCACCCCGTGGGCGTCGAGTACGGCGTGGGCCGTCGCCTGGTTACGGCTGGCGCGTGCGGCCGCAGGGTCCAGTCCCGCGGTGTCGAGCAGTTGGGCCACGGCCGCCGCGGCGGTGGGGGCGGCCGGGTCCCAGGTGAGCACTCCCCCGATGTCGTGGGCGGTCGCGAGGCTGGTGGCGGCGGCGCGCAGCGCGGCCGTGTCGCTGAGGTCGGTTACCTGGTGGTCAGCCAGGAAGGGCTGCTGCCAGGTCGGCGCGGTGTCGTCGAGGAGGAGGACGCGGTAGCGGTCGGCCAGGGACCTGAGCGCGTCCTGCCAGTAGTGCCTCTCCCCCGTGCCGATCAGGAGCAGGGCGGGGGCGCCCTCGGGGGTGGCCTCGTGTGCGGTCATGTCCACTTCCTTGGGTCAGGGGCGGCCGATGGCGTCCAGGGCGGTGTCCAGTTCCCGCAGGCTGCTGATGACCCGGGGGGCGGGGGCGGTGAGGTAGACAGCCGTGGTCAGCGGGACGGGGGTGAAGCCCATCCGGCGCTTGAACTGGTAGTGGCCGCGTCCGGCGTCCAGGACGCGGGCGCCGGTGGCGGCGGCATGGCGGATGCTCTCGGCCAGCAGCCACCCCAGGGCATGGTCACCGCGTCGACCGTGCGCGACGGTCTCGGCCCACAGATAGAGCGTGGTCCCGTGGCGGAAGCCCAGAAAGGCCCCGGCAAGAGTGCCGTCGGTCTCCTCGGCCAGCAGGGCGAGCGCACCGGGGATGCGGGGCAGAACGGTGAGCATCGGCAGGTTGTAGAGGGCAGGACGGCCCTGTCTGCGGGCCTCGTCCTGGTGCAGGGCATGCACAGTGGGCAAGACCGGCGGCAGATCGGCGCCGGTCACCGCACGCAGGCGCAACCCGGCGGAGGCGCCGCGGCGGTGCTGTCGCTGGAACTCCTCGCGGGCCTGGCTGCTGGGGATGCGGGCGATGAACTCCGCGAGGCCGGCGCCGACCGGGGTGCGGTGGGCGTAGAAGAGGCGCACCTGAGCGTCGGGGGGCCGGATCCGGGTCCACTGTGCCAGTTCAGCGGGCGCCAGGTTGGGCATCAGGAGGGCCTGGGCGTCGCATTCCTGGGCGAGCTGGCGGCCCCGGTCGACGGCCTCGGCCAGGACCAGGGCGGAGGCGCCGGGCAGCCCGCCGTACTGGCTGTAGAGGCTGGGCGCGTGCACCAGGGGGCCGGAGAAGACGGGGGTGCGGCGGTGGGTGTCGCTCTCCAGGGCCTTCCACAGCGGGCTGGTGTCGGAGAGCTGGTACGAGAGCCGGTGGCTGTACTGGCCGTCCGTGAGAAGCAAGTGCCGGTGCGTCAGGGCCGATTCGACCTGCGGGCTCTGCCAGGCCGCGGCCCACTGCCGGGTGTGGAAGGGGGTCACCGCGGGCCGGTCCTCCGGCAGCGAGGCGATGGTGCGGTGCCAGCGGGCGCGGACACCGGCAGACAGCGAGGTGACGGTCATCAGGGCTCTCTCGGGCGAGGGGGCAATAAGGCGGGGGACGGAGCAGGTGCCCATCTCCTCCGTCCCCTGCCTGCGCACCTCGGGTCAGGGGCGGGGTGCGCAGCCAGTCTGGGCACCGTGCCGGGGCCGGGGCGAGGCCTTGAGCCAGGGTGTACGGTGTGCTCCCGCCTGACGGCCCACTTGTTGGTGCACCTCCCGTGAGGCGGGCAGCGCACCGCCTCCGTGCCGCTCAGGCAGCCGCCGGTGCTGTGGTGTCGAGCCGCTCCGCTGGGTGGTTCTCCAGACGTGCTCGCAGTTGGCGTCCGCTTTGCCACGCGAACTCGCGGACAGCCCCCTCCAGGCGATCGTGGTCTCGGGAGCGGGTCATCTGCTCCTCGTGCTGGCGGTAGTGGTAGGTCACCACAGGCAGCAAGGCCCCGGCGCTGAGGTTGGTCAGTGCGCAGACGTAGACGAGGTCCTCGCCCTGGGGCAGACCTCCGTGGCCGCAAGCGGCCTGCACGAGCTCACGGCGGGCGATCATCTGGGTCTGGCAGAGAGGGATGGTGTCCTTGGGGGAAGGCCAGTACGTCCACACCGCGCCGGCTGAATGCACGCCGGGCGGCGTAGGGCACCTCCACACCCGGGTCGTGCCGTCGGGAAATAGGTCTGCTAGCCAGCCCGCCACCCAGCCCAGGTTGCTGCGGAGAGCGTAACTGTGGCGTGCGGCGAAGGCATCTGCGGGGAAGGCGTCGTCATCGTCGGCGTACTGGATCCAGTCGCCCTCGGCCAGGTTGAGCGCGAGATTTCGGGCGCTGGTGGCGCCGACCTTGGGCAGCCTCAGGATTTTGACGCGCCGGTCGCGAGCCAGAGAATTCGGCACCAGGTCGGGATCGGCTCCGTCGAGCGCCAGGACCAGTTCCCACTCCACCGTCTGTGCGGTGAGGCTCTCGTGGAGCAATTCCAGGTAGGGAAGCCGATTGGGCAGCAGGCGGGTGGGGGGGATGACGCTGATCTGCGGAGGCGTGCGGGACAAGGTGGGTCAGCTCCGGGTCAAAGGAGGGTGCAGCTTAGGACGGTCTTCAGGAGGTGGGCGCCGAACTGGCCGGTCGTGCGTCGTTCCTCAGCGGGGGTCGGCGGGCTGCCGCCCGCCTCTCAGGTGCGGCAGCCCTCGCCCTGGTGCGGAGCTTTGCTGGCCCGAAAGAGCGCGCACGAGGACAGAGAAGATCGCGTCGAGTCCACGTGTTGGACGCCTCCCGCGAGGCGTGCGGCCGGGGCCGGGACAGCTGAGTCAGCGGCAGGAGTTGCCGGTGGATCAGACCATGGTGGCCTGCGGCAGCCTGCTGGCCAGCTCGGCCGCGTCCCCGCGGTAGTGCAGCGTGCGCATCCCCAGGCGGGCTGCGGCTTCGATGTTGTCGGCTCGGTCGTCGACGAACAGCGTCCGGCCGGGGGCGGGCCATCCAGCCGCTGCAAGGGCAGCTTCATACGCTCTGTCCTCGGGCTTGTTCACCCCGATCCGGGCCGAGTACACCGTGCGGGACATCAGGGTGGCGCACCACTCGGTGTCGTCGAGAGCGGAGGCCAGCGGGAGCGGCGCGTTGGACAACAGCGTCGAGGGAACTCCGGCTGCATGCGCGCTGTGCAGGACCTCAAGGACCGCCGGGTCGGTGCGGGTCCACATCTGGGTGTCGGCCGTGCGCAGGGCGGCCAGGAGCTCGCTTCCGGGGCCCGCTTCCCGTCCGCCGCGCACGAGGTCGTGCCAGAACGCGTGATCGCTGAGCACGCCGGCGTCGTAGGCGGCCCGCCTGCCCCAGAAGGCCCGCATGAAGATCTCGGTGTGCGCGGCGGGCCAACCGGCCAGGACCGCGAGACGCGACCACATCTCGGAGGTCGGCTGCAGGCCGAGGACCCCGTTGTAGTCCCAGATCACCGCCTCCAGCTCCTCGACGGGCAAGGGCTGGGAAGCGGGGGTGGGTGTGCTGGCCATCAGGACTCCAGTGCTCGGCGGGCGGTGACTGCGACGACGGCAGCCAGGACTGCGGGAAGAACGAGGGCTGTGGGAAGCGTGAGGATCGAGGCGAGCGCGCCGATCGCGGCGGGTCCGGCCAGCAGACCGATGTAGCCGGTCGCCGCGACGGTGCCCACGGCTCGCGGGCCACCGCGTCCGGCTGCGGTGATCAAGGAGGGGACGGCCGTGGACAGGCCCAGTCCGAGGGCCATCCATCCGGCCAGTGCCGCAGGAGCGGAGTTGGCGAGCAGTCCTGCGGCCAGGCCGGCGGATGCGATGAGGGCGCCTGCGCGTACGACGGTGACCGCGCCGAAGCGGGCGGTGAACCGGTCACCGAACAGTCGGCCTGCGGCCATGGCGGCGCTGTAGAGAGCGTAGGCGGATGCCGCCGTGCTTTCTGACGCGTGCAGATGGCGTAGATGCACAGCCGCCCAGTCGTTGGCCGCTCCTTCTGCGAGCAGGCAGGCCGCTGCGAGCGATCCCAGCAGCCACATCGTCGAGCGGCTCAGTCCCTTGGGCCCGCCGGAGTCGCTGTGCTCTTCGCCGGCGGAGTGCTGGTTGAGCGCCTGTATGTGCCGTACTTTCGGTCCGGCTGCTGCGGCCGTCAGGGCAACTGCGGCGGCAACGGCGGCGAATACGACCTGGTGGGACACCCAGGTGGTGACCGCCGCGAGGCCGGCACCGGCCAATGCACCCAGGCTGTAAGCGGCGTGGAGCCCGGACATGATGCTGCGGCCGAAACTCTGCTGGCACTGCACCGCTGCCGCGTTGACTCCGACGTCGAGAAGACCGTGTGCCAGGCCGAAGGCCACTGCGACGACGCAGAGACTGGTCAGGGAGCGGCACTGTCCCAGGGCGCCGAGGGAGAGGCCGAAGACGATGGCGGGGGCCACGAGCAGCCGGGCGGGGCCGTGCCGCTGAGCCAGGCGGCCTCCGATCTGCAGACCGGCGACCATGCCTGCCGCTGCGGCCAGCAGCACCACGGACAGTCGGCCGGGGCCGAGGTGGGCTGCTGCCTGGACGGCAGGCATCCGCGCCCCCCATACCGCCATGACCACGCCCAGCCCGACGAAGAAGCCGATGAGCAGGCGCCGTGCGGCACGAGGCGGAGCGGCGGCATCGACCGCGATCGTCGCGGTCACCGTCGTGCCGCCTGGGCCGGTGAGGCCGAGCCAGGAGTCCGCAGGCCGGACGCCCGTGCCGCGACAGCACGCTGCGACGCTGCCGGGATGGATCTGGGTACGGTCAAAGGGGTGTCGGGTGTCATCGTGACCTTCGCTCGCCAAGGGGTATCGGGGCCCCGTGGCTGGTCCGCCGGGGGGTACAGGCGGGCAGGGGCCGGAGAAACGGACCTCAGCGTTGTCACCGGCGTGGTGCTCCAGCAATGCCCTTCGGGCGGGCGCCCGTCTCGCTCCCGCCCGGCGGGCTACGGAGTGCTCAATGGGCCCATGAGGCGGGCGTCTTGAGGAGGCTCTCCCAGAGGGCACGCCGGCCGGCCGCCGAATGGAAGTGACTGAAGCGCAGGGCAGGAGGCCGGGTCACAGGATGAGGATCTGGGCGGCCGCGGGTGCGGTGCGCCGGAGAGTGAAGTACTCCTCCGGTGATCCGACCAGCACCGGGACGGTGCTCAGTTCGCTGGTCCAGTCGGCCATGTGTGGCAGGGGGCGCACCAGGGCCGTGACCGGGGGCAGCGCGCTGCCTGGAGGGCGGCTGCTGGGGGTGACCAGGAGGCCGCCGGCCATCCAGTCGGCGCTCGCGGTTTCGATGTGGCAGAGCACTCCGGTCTTGTGGCAGGCCCATCGGCGGGCGGCCTCCAGCAGCTGGCCCAGCGGCGCGGCGGGCCGCCCCTCGGGGAGCGGAATGTAGGGCGTTGAGGCCTTGGCGGCGTCGGTGAGCTCGCGGGTGCCGGCGGCCAGGGTGCGCAGGTGGTCTGCTTCGGCGCGTACGTCCTGATTCCTCGCCCACGCGGTGAACCGGCGCCCCGGCAGGTCAGGTTGGACGGTGGCGTGGACGAGGCGGCCGGCCAGGAGATCGGCCAGCATCGCGGCGAGAGGGACCGGCTCGGGCGGTGCCCAGGAGCGGTGTGCGCCGTGCCCCCAGGCCGGGCCGCACGTACAGGCGTCAGCGGTCAGCCGCTGCACGGCGGCCTGCGCGGTCCACTCTCCGCCAGGACGTGCGGGTGCGGTGACACGGACCGCGGGGACACACTGCAGCCAGGGCGGGTCGTGGGCTTCAGGGGTGAACCACACGATGTCCAGGCCGCGTTGGAGTGCCTGCGCGGTCTGCGCGCTGATCTGCTCACTGTCGGCCGCGAGCGGGGCGACCTGCAGGATGGTGCAGCGCCGGCTCGGGGAGGTGGCCAGGACATCGGCAGGCCATTCCAGCCCGGCCGGAGCGGTGTTGGTGTCGATGCGGTGTCCGGTTTCGCGGGCTGCGGCGGCGAGCACGCCGGCCAAGGCCCGGGGCAGGTGCGTCAGGGCGGTCGTCACGGTCTCCTCCGGTCAGTGGGCGTCGACGACGCTGTAGGTGAAGCCGAGGATCCGGGCGTTGCCGCGAGCGGGCAGGTAGGCGGCGGCCTGGCCGTGGAAGACGTCGGTGACGATGGGCCCGGTCTTGGCTCCGTAGAGCTTCTCCACCTTGCTCGGGCTGATCTGGAGGCCTGAGTTCGTGACCATGAGTTCGCTGGTGTGGGCGAGCGGGACCAAGGCCAGGACACCGTCACCAGCCTTGAGGGCGTACACCCCGGGGTGGGTGGGCTCGGCTGCGAAGTACCGGGTGCTGCCGCCCTTCGGGCCAAGCTTTTTGTTCCGCTCCTTGTAGATCTTCAAGGCGGTCTTGGCGGAGGGGGTGGTGCGGTCGATCCGGGTGCCCTCCTGCTGGCCTCCGGTGGTGTAGAGATCCTCGAAGCTGGCGGTGACGTCCCTCGGTGCCAGGGAACCGCTCGTGGCCGTGGCGGGGACTGGGGTGACCAGTCCGTCTGGTCCACGCAACGCAGCGGGTAGCTTGCCCTGGATGCCGTGGACGGAGAACACCAACTTGAAGCCCTTGCCGTCGGTGTTGTCGAAAACGGCCAGGGAGGAGTTCTTGCTGGGCTTGCCCTGGGCGGTGGTGTGGGCGCGCATCATGAACCAGGTCGCCTTGCCCTGAGCGGGGATGTCGTAGGTGCGCTGGGTGTAGCTCCAGGGCTCGAGGTACTCCTTCTGCTCCTTCTCGCTGAAGGTGGACCACTGCTTGTAGTCGGCGCGGCTGAGTTCGAAGGTACTGCCAGCCTCGACGGTGCCCAGAAGTGTCGCGTCCTGCCTGGCGTTGGCGGCAGTGTTGACCTGCTGATAGCGGTTCACGATCCGGTCTGCCTGCTGGACCGTGAGCAGCGGCCTGGTGCGGGTGGGCGACGGCGCGGGCGTCGAGGTGTGGGTTGCGCGCGGAGTAGAGGGGTCGCTGCTGCAGCCTCCCAGGACCAGGACGAGTCCGGCTGCGGCGGCCGCCGTCCCGATGCGCAGTAGTCGGGTGGGAGAGGGGCGCGCTGGCATGGCGGGGCTCCTTGGCGTGATGGTCCGGAAGCAGTTCCCCCACCCTGACCACGCAGGTTGCAGTCGCGGCAATGCCCGCTGGGCGCCTGCTGGGCTGGCTCCCGCACGGTGGGAGGAGATCCCTGTGTAGAGCCCGCAGGACGGGCCCGCCGCCCTCCGTATCCCACCACTTGTCGAGCTGTCGCAGCGTGGCGCGGGCGGTGGCGGCGAGGTCGCCATCGGCGGGCGCCCACCGTGTGGCGGGACGGGAAACACGATGGTGTTGCGTGGGGCGGGAGCGGTGCACAAAGTTCGCGGCCAACACCGCTGTCTCCGTGTCGGCGAAGGCACGCTGTGCCCTTCGAGCAGCAGATGGAGGAGGCGGCATGGCGGACGACCCCAGCTACTTCGTGATCACCACCAGCCCTGACGGGAAAGCCACGGAGTACGTCAGCGCGCACCCGCTGGACGCCGCCTTGTACATCCTGCGGGCCGACCAGCAGGGGCTTGCTCACCGGGTCTTGGCGGTCGACGACGACCGGGCTCACGAGGTGTCGCTGGCCGAGCTCGCCGCCAGCGAGCCCTCCCCCGGCCTGGTGGCAGACATGTGGCGTAACGCCCAAGTAGCATGGCTTCGGCATCATCTGGACACTGCAGAAACGCCTTTGGGGCTGGGTACCGAAATCGCGGCGGATCGATGGGCAGCTGCATTCCGCACCTCGCTTCCCGAGGGCATCGAGGAAGACCCTGCGCTCGCCAACCTCACCGATCGTGACTGGGAACGCCTGCGCGCCCGAGTGGGCGAGCTGCTGCCGCTGTTGGAGCACGAAAGCCAGTGGGGCTCTCCAGACCGCGACTCCTGGCCCGAATGGTCCGCTCAGGACTACCAGCAGGCGTGGCGGCAGATGAACGAGGCGGCCAGGCAGGCACCTGCGTTGAGGCCCACCGCAGACTTCTTCCTCACTATGGCCCTGGACCGGGATATACAGGCGGGCCGGATCGCCGGCTTTCTGGGGCAGGACCACCCCGGCCTGAGGCAGTGGGCGCAGGTCGCTTACCGGTACACCGCCGAGACCATCGCTGAGGCGGAACGTCTGTATGCCATCTACCGTGATTTTCCTGCCGGGGACAACTTCGAAGAGTCAAACCGACTCTACGAGGCCTACGCCGACAGCGCGCCGGGGATTGAGGAAGTGGCGGACTTGTATGGCCGCTTCACCCCGGAGGGCGAGCCCTTGACCGAGCAAGAGCGGGCGTGGGCGGCCCGCTGGCCTCGCGAGCGAGATCCCGGCCTGGTGCGGCGGGATTGGGAACCGGACGGCGAGGACGCTCAGCGCGAGTTCTGGCAGCGCAGCAGGGTCCAACGGGCAGCGTCCGAGGAGCAGCAGACGGCCCAGGACGCCGCCTTCGCGTTCCTCGCCGCGCACCACGAGGAGATCATCACCCGGGCACCGGCGGGTACGGGCGAAGACGTTGTGGCGCAGGCGCGCCGCCTGTTGCGGGCCGCATTCCCCAGCGAGCAGCAGGCGCGGCTGGAGGTGGCACGGCAGATGAGCGTGCTCGACGAGGTGCTCGACGTGCCGCACGCCCTGGATCAGGGCTACCTGCTGAGCCTGCGGGAGCGGAGGGAGGTGGAGAGGTGGATGGCGCTGGGCCGCGTCGACGAGACACTGCGAGCCCTGACCTGGAACCAGTCTGTGCCCTCCGACGGGCCCGCGACGGTGCCGGCCTTGGCGCCAGCATTGCTGCGCATCGGTCCCGAGGGCGGACCGTACCGGGTGACCGCGGATCCCCGGCAGGCCCTGTCGGTGTGGACACAGCAGCACCGGCCCGGTCCGGACACTCTGTTCTCCACGAACCCGGTCCGAATCGAAGAGAGCGAAGGCGGCGGACAGTGGCGGGAACGCACTGCGCGCAGCCTGGTCGAGCAGGTCCGCGCGACCTTGTCGGCGCCCCGTGAGCACTGGGAAGTGGACCGCGAACTGGCGCAGTGGCTGCTGGCCGACGAACCCGAGGGGCTGCACCCGGAGGAGATGGGAGTGCGCTGGATCCAGTACCTGTCCGAAGTACCTCCCCGGGGCCCGGTCCTCGCCTGGGTGAGCCGGTTGGCCAGCTTCGCCGAGGATGCCAACATGCTGGAGCGCATCCAGCGGGGGGCAGCCGAGCAGCAGACAGCCCTCGACTGGGGAGGCGACTTCTTCGGCCAGCGGCGTGCCGTCTACCGACCCAAGGCCGAACTCGCGGAAGCAGCCAAGTTGGCGGAAGCAGACGACGCTGACATCGAGGATGTCTACCTCGGGCCAGCTGCCGATGAGTTGGGGACTCGCCCGGGACCGGCGCCACGCGCCACCATCCTGGCCTCGGCTACGGTCGGCAACACCCATTACGCACACGTGGAGTTCACCCAGCCGCCGAGGCAGGCTGTCGTGGCTTACCCCGCCGACGGCTTCGCCGCCCCCTACAAGCTGGCCGACAACCACCCTGCCTACACGAGCGTGCTGTTCGAGCAGCTGACTTCGGCGGAGGGACGAGCACTGGCGGCCACCGAGGGACCCAGCGTGGCGCAACGGGCAGCACTGGAGGCCGCCGGGCAGGCGTGGACTGCGGCACGGCGGGCTGAGGAGGTATCCGATCTGCAGCTGGAACTGTACGAGCTGGCTGAGGAGCTGCAGAGCGGCGAACTGGATACGGACGGGTACGCACAGCAGGCAGGAGCGCGATGGGACGCTCTGTTCCCGCTGCTGGAGGGGCGCGCCCCGCTCGAGGCAGGCGGCCTTCGCCGGTGGTACGCGGTCCGGGTCGCCGACGACGACACCGCTTGGAGCACGCTGACCGCCGATCCGCTCGAGGCCGTGGCGCAGTGGGCACAGCACGACCGGCCGATGCAGCGGTACGTGATCCTTACCGGGACCGCGGCCTCACCCGAGAGCACCGAGCTACCGGTCGGCAGGGTGCTCGCACAGGCCCTTGGCGAGGCGGAAGCTGTCCAGGAGACGCGGCTCGGCCAGGCTCTGGCCGACTGGCTTCGGGAGACGCACCGTGCCGCTGCCGCGCATAGTGGACCCGGAGATGACCGGGTGGCCTGGCGCCAGGCCGGAGCGGCGTGGGCGCTTCGTGTTGATCACGAACTACTGTCACTCGTGACCGATCACCTGGACATACACGCCTGGGAGGCGGTGGAGAAAGGCAACACGCAGACGAGGGCCGCTCTGCGGGCCGTCCAGGCTGAGAATGCGGGCAATGCTCCCACAGCGGAGAAGCAGTTGAGGCTTCGCCACCACTGGGCCGTGCTCGCCGGCGCGTCCCTGAACACAGAGGAGGCCCGGCCCTACGCCCGGGCTGCGCTCGACCGGCTCATCAGCCTTGATCCGGCAGCCCCTCAGCCAGCCCCCGGGGATGATCACGAGGTGCGGCAGAACGGCGCGCGGCTGTGGTACCTCTCCCGGGAATTGGACCGGGGCAACCTTATGGATGTCTTCAGCCAGGTCGCCGACCCCGCCCCTGAGCCGCTGGAGCTCTCCTCCACGCTCGACGCCCTGCCGAAACGGCTGGTCGAGCAGCCCGATGCCGCCCGCCAACTCCTGCACGCGGCGGAGCGAGCCGTCGGCCATCAAGTCCTCGAACCTCTGTACGATTACTATCCGCCGGAGATCAGGGAAGAGCGAGCCGCTGCTACGCGCGATGCCTCCCAAGCGTTCTTCCTGCAGTCCGTGGCGGAGGCGGCACGGGGGCAGGCGGCCTCACGAGTTCACGACCTGCACACCCGGCCCGGAGCGGCAACAGGCGCTGCGGTGCCGGCGGCGCGGCAGCAGCAGGCCATCGACGCCGCCCAGCAGCAGACCGTGGCCCTTCCGCCCTCCTCGTCACAGTCACCCACGGTCCGCTGACCAGCGCCCGGTCCGGGACCCGGTTTCGCATGCAAGACCGAGAAATCTGTCCCTGAGTGTCCCTACGCGTCCCTCTGCATGACTGCCAAGAACCTCCTAGACCTGGAGATATCTACCTTGAGGGCAGAGGTAGACAAGGGACACAGGCCTGGCTGTGTCCCTTGATCCCAATCAGGCAGGGCGCGGTCGGCGGCGCCGGCGCCTACCGCGCCTGCCCTCGCGGCGGACGCCGAGTGCCGTGAGTTTCTCGGCTGCGCGGTCGGCCAGGCTCGTCTTGCCCCACCCGGTGGTCGGCCCGCGCCGGGCAGGCATGATGAGGCGCGGGGTCAGCAGGCGCTCTGCGGACTGCTCGGCGTCCTGGATCCTCGCGAAGAACGGGGCGAGGTCGCTGGCCAGGCCGTATCGGAGGGCGCGCAGTCCTCGTCGGCGCATGCGGTCCATTTCGGCGGCGGCATCCGCCCGCAGCGCGGGTGCGGTGCCGAGCTGGGTGAGGATCTCGTCCCGGAGGGCGCCCCACTGCAGCTCGTTGGCGATGAACACGGCGACTGCCGCGCGGGCCAGGCGGCGGCGGGCTAGGCGGCGTCTGATGGGTCTCACGCGGTTACTTCCTTCAGGTCACGGCCGAGGGCGTGACCGGTGGCGGCGGCCGGTGCGGTGCGGACACAGGCCGAGCAGACCGCCAGCAGGTACCAGTGTTCGGTGTAGGTGCCGGCGCCGTGCTCGGTGAAGTCGCCGGTGGTCCGCAGCCTGCCGGAGGCGCGCAGGCGGCTGAAGGGTTCGCCGTCGAGGGCGGCGCGGGTGAGTGAGATGCGGGCGCCCGCGGGCCGGGGTACATGGCGGTGGCCGCAGGCGAGCCGGATCTGTACCCGCGCCGCGATCGGGTGGGGGAATTCCCAGATCGTGCGGCCGAAGTCTTCCCGGTAGTCGGGGTGGTCGCTGAACATTCGGGCCAGGTCGGCCAGGTGGCGCCAGGACAGCCAGGCCTCGTGGAGACCGACGGCGCGGGCGTTGAGGCGGGCG
Source organism: Streptomyces sp. NPDC001709 (assembly GCF_053596375.1). Classification (NCBI taxonomy): domain Bacteria; kingdom Bacillati; phylum Actinomycetota; class Actinomycetes; order Kitasatosporales; family Streptomycetaceae; genus Streptomyces; species Streptomyces sp. NPDC001709. Next base: position 48,094 of record NZ_JBSFGB010000041.1, read on the forward strand.
TGCATGGCGTGCAGGCGCACTCCGTGCGTCAGGTGCGAGGCCATGCGCTCGGTGTCGGTAGAAGGTTCGGTGGTGGCGTGGGGAGCCAGACGTGCGAGGACGAACCCCTCGGTGGCGTCTATCAGTTGTATCGAGAAGGGCTCCTTCGCCAGGCTGTCGCGGTCGGGTGTCCGCGTGTCCGGGGCATCCATCAGGTCCTCATCCCTGCGTCGGTGCGCTGGGCTGCAGAGTGGCAAAGGCCGGGGCAGGCCGGTCCAGTTCGGCCATCGCCATGGCGAACGCGGCCAGGGTGACCGCACAGGTGATCCGCCCCTGCTGGAGTCGTTCCAGCACCAAGTGCTTGGGCAGCCAGACAGGGGCCGCCACGGACTCCGTCGCTTCGGGACGAGCCTGCGCGTCTGCGGCGGACTGCACTGTGGCCAGGCAGACATGAGCGCTGGTCTCGATGAGGCCGGTGTCGGTGTGGATCTGGCCCAGGTTGCGCACTGAGAGTGCTTTCAGGCCGGATTCCTCTTCCAGTTCCCTTGTGGCCGCCGCCTGGGGGTCCTCGCCCGGCTCGCAGCCCCCGCGCGGGAACTCCAGCGAGGCGGCCCCCACCGGATATCGGTAGGTGGGCACGAGGGCCAGCCCGGCCGGTCCGACGGGGACGACCACGACTCCTTGCTGATTCCACTGCCAGCGCAGATAGCTGCCTCGAGCACCGCTGGGGAAGACAACGTCGTCGTTGTAGAGGCGGCCGAATCGGTTGCCGAAGACCTCGATCGCCCGGCGTCGGCGGATTGGCGCAGGAACGACGGAGCTCTGGCGCTGTTCTGGCATGGGGCTCCCTGTCCAGTCATGGCGGTCGGAGACGGTCAAAAGGCGTGCTGGGCAGCGGGCTGCCTTAGGAGGATGGCGTGTCGGTGCTCTTGCGGCGGCGGGCGGCCCAGACCGTCGCTCCTCCGCCGGCCAGCAGGACTGCTCCGGCGCCCAGGGCCCAGGTGATGTTGCCGCTGCCGGTGTGGGCCAGCTGTGCCGAGGGGGCTGGCGGCTGTGCGGCCGGGGGGCCGGGCTGCCCCGGAGCGGCAGGCGGCGTGGACGGCGGGGTGGTGGGGGTCTTGGTGTCGGCGATGGTGACCTCGACCCGGGCTGCGGGCCTGGCGGTGAGCTGCTGGGGTGTGGCGTTGAGTCGGTAGCCGGTGGGGGCTTTGACCTCGGTGGCCCAGTAGGTGGTGCCCGCCTTGAGCAGGACGTCCAGCTTCGCGGTGGCGGTGCCGTCCGCTCCGGTGGTCAGGGCCGCGACTTTCTTGCCGGGGGCGTGCTTGCCGTCCGCGTCCACGGTGTCGGCGGCGATGTTGATGACCGCGCCGGGAAGGGTTTTGCGGCTGCCCTTGTCGATCTTCTTGAGGGTGAGTTCGGCGGGCTTGAACGGGTCGGTGATCACGACGGGGTTGGCGGCTGCTGTCCTGCCCTCGGTGATGACGATCTTCTGGTCGGGTACCAGGGCGTGCAGCGGGCTGTTGCTGTTGGACTCCCGCAGCAGGTAGGTGCCCGCGGGCAGGTTGTCGAAGGCGAGGATGCCCTCGTGGTCGGTGGTGCCGCGGGCGGCCGTCTTGCCGTCGGCGTCGAGGAGTTCGAAGGCGACCCCGGACATCTTGGTGCCCTCGGGGTCCTTCTTGCGGATCTGGACGCCGCCGGGCGGGGCGGTGACATCCACCGTGGCGGCGGCTTTGGCGGTGGTGGTGTCGCCGGCGAGCAGCATCCGCTGGGCCTTGGGGTCGCGGGGGGTGAGGAGCTTCAGCTGGGAGCCGGGCAGTTGGTCGGCGCTCGCCTCGACACTGGCGGTGCCCTTGGTCTCGGCGGTGAAGCTCCAGCGGGCCGTTCCGTCCGCGCCGGTGGTGACCTGGCCGCTCTCGCCCTTCTCTCCCGCCTCGGTGAGCTTGACCTTGACCCCGGGCACCTTCGCGCCGGAGAGGGTGGCGGTGACCGCGACGCTGACCTCGACCTTCTGCCCGGCCGGGGCCTGCTTCGTCTTTGGGGTGAGGGTCAGGGTGTAGGGGCCGGCGTACTTCTTGGCCTCGGCGATGTAGTCGAGGGCCAGCGTGCGTGAGCTGGTGGAGACGTTCGGATAGGCCAGGCGCTGCTTGCCGCGGGCTCCGTCGATGCCGTACGTGCCGCCCGCCAGCATGTCGTACACGACGGCGTCCACGGCTGCGGCCTGGGCCGCGTTCTGGGTCTGCCCGTACCGGCCGATCACGTAACTGGCGTACGCGACATGGGCGTCGGGAACCTGCTTACCGGTCACCGAGGAAGTCCAGTGGGCGGTTGCCGCGGGCGCTCCGTAGCCGCCGGCCGCGTCCGGGCCCTTCTTCTCCGGGTCGGCGCAGTAGGTCTCCCAGTCGCCGTGGACCCGTATTCCCGGCGGCCCGTACGCGCCGATGTGGCTGGTCGCGGCGTTGCCGTCGCTATCGGGGATGGACCAGCCGGGGCCGAAGCGGTCGGCCTGGGGCGCGGCCGACGCCGACGGGGCCCAGGCGAGGGTGCCGGAGACGGCGGCAGCGACCGCGATGGACGCCGGACGCGAGAGGGCGCGAACGGGGCGAAGGCGCATGTGCAGGGGGCTCCTTGGTTCGGCAGTCGCCTGGAGAGTGCGGCGGGCGGCCTGGCGGTGGTCAGCGCGAAGCTAGTGCGGCCACCGGCGGAGAGATCCCTGCTTCCTATCCGGCGGTCACTGCGGCGCACCGCCTCCCACCGGGCGGGCGGCCGCGGCCTTGGCCTGCCCGTCCGGCGGGCCGTGTGACTGCCGGATAGGAGCGGAGCCGTGCGTCGCGCGATCGGGGTGCCCTGCCCGCTCCACGTGCGGGCAGGGCGATGAGATGCCCGTCAGGCGGGAGAGGGAGTGCTTGCCTGTGCATCCTCCGGGATCGTCCAGTCCTCCGGGGGGCCAGACAGCGAGCGTGAGGGCTCCACCCGGATCGGCAGGAGAGGGCCCAGCATGCGACGTGAGCGGTTCGACGAGCGCGACGTGGAGGAGCAGGCGCTGAACGGTCCTGCCCGCGTGGGAGGCGTTCACTCCGCCGAGGAGGGGCTGCGACGTGTGGCCCGTCTGCGTACGCACGCTCGCCAGGCTCCGACCGGGTGGCTTCCGTGGCGGCAACTGGCTGATGCCATCAACGACTTGCTCGCTTTGGATCTGCTCCGCCACAAGTTCGCCGGCGTCAGTGACATCGCGCCTGCCGAAGGGCTCGACGAGGAGGAGCGCGCGGCGCTGCGCAGCGAGCAGACCCGCGCCCTGCGCCGTGCCGGGATCATGCCCCAGGAGCTGGCGCTGGCCTTGTGGCGGGAAGGAGACACCGAGCAGGCGCGCAAGGAGTTCGAGCACGCGGTGCGCTGGGAGTTCGAGGACGCCGGGCTGCGCGCTCTGTGGGGCACTTTCCTGTGCGATCAGGGCGACCGTGAATCGGGGCTGGAGCAGTTGCGCGCCGCCGTTCGACTGGATCCGAACAGTGCTCGTTTCCAGGTACGGCTTGGGCTGTTCGCGCGAGGGCAGGAGCGTCTGGGCGCCTTCTGCGCGGCGGAGCGGCTGGAGCCGGGGCACGCCTGCCTGCGAGAGCAGGTGGCCTTCGCCCTGCGGGACCAGGGCGGAGAGGAACTGGCGGACGCGGCGCTGGCCGCTGCGGAGGTCCGGCGAAGCGAGCACCTCCACCATCTGTGGTGGCAGCTGGATCCGCTGCGGGTGGCCGAGCACGAGGCGGTGTTGCGTGCCTGGCTGGAGTTCGCGCCCACCAACCTGGAGTGCGCCGAGGCCTTGTACCGGGAGCTGAGCTACCAGTTGCAGTGGATGGGCGCCTACTTCGGGGTTGCCGAGTGGTGGGACGAGCCGCTGTGGAGGGAGCCCGAGGGCCACGATGGCTGTGTGCTCTCGCAGCCCTATGTCGATCTCAGTCGTTCCCTGGTGCGCCGTGGCCGCCCGGCACAGGCCGAGCATGTGCTTCGCCGGGGGCTCACGGTGTATCCGGACGATCCGGCGGTGCTGACCGAGCTGGCGGATGCGGCCATGACACAGGGCCGCCATGCAGACGCGGAGCAGCAGTTGCGTGCCGCGCTCGCCCACAGTCAGCTGCAGGACCCGCACGCCAGCCACCGCCACCGACTGCTGGGCGAGGTGCTGCTGTGCCTGGCCCGGCCTGCGGCGGCCGCCGTCGTGCTGCGCCGTGCCACCGCACTGGACCCGCTGAATGCTGCCGCGCACGCCGCGCTGGCCGAGGCCCTCGAAGCGCTGCGGCGCTTCGACGAGGCCATCGCCGCCGCCCGCCGGGCGGTGGTTCTGGCGCCCGATCAGGGCTGGATGGCCGGGGCGTTGGGGCGGATCCTGCTGGGACGTACCGATGTTGCCGGAGCGCGCGAGGCACTGGAGGCAGCTGCCCGCCTGGACCCGGGCAGCGCGGTGATCCAGGAAGACCTGGCCGAACTGTGGCGCGTGGCGGGCCCGGACGTCCCGGCGGGGGCGGGGCTGGCCGCCGCCCGACGCTGCCTCGATCTGGGCCCCGAGCGGCTGGGCGGGTACGAGGCGCTCGCTGCCGCGCTGCATGATCTGGGGCGCGACGCCGAGGCGCTGCAGGTCGCGGCGGAAGCCGTGAAGCGCTGGCCGACCTCCGGGCGCGCCCACAACCTGCACGCCCTCACCCTGTGGGAGGCGGGTGACCAGGTGGGGGCACTCGCGGCGGCGATCGAGGCCGCGCATCTGGAGTGCAGCGCCCTTCATCTGCACAACTGGGCCTGGCTCCTGGCTCGCACCGGCCGCCCGGTGCAGGCCTTGCCCCTGTACGAGGCCGCCCAGGACAAGGATCCCTACGACCCGCAGGTCAGTCACGGGTTCGCCCTCGCTCAGCTGCTGGCGGGCCGCCCTGGCGCGGCCCGGGTGCACTTCGAGCGCAGTCTCTCCCAGCGGGCGGACCCGGACACGGCCGGCCGGGCCCATCTGTATCTGGCTGCGCTGAGCGGGTGGGACGGCGACAGGCTCACCCATCTGGTATCGGCGCGCTGGGCGCGCAGCCACCCCGGGCAGCCCAGGGTCTGGTCTGGGCCCGCGGACCGGGTCCGCGCCCAGGCGGTCACCACGGATATCGCCAACCTTTGCCTGAGCGGACTGGAGGGCATCTCGGGGGCGCTGGCGGAGAGGATCGCCGCTGACCCGGAACAGCCGGCCCTGCAGTGGGCCGTGGAGCGACTCGGCCTGACCTCTCGGGCCCGGCTTCCGTCCTCGCCGTAAATCGCCTGTTCGCAATGCTTGTTGTCAGGGCATGATGGCCGGAATTGATCGACTGAGAGAGAACGGGTGAGACCCATGGCGCTTCCTGCGCTGAGTCCCGAGGCGCGTGCCGAGGCGTTGCAGAAGGCTCTGCGGACGCGGCGTGAACGCGCAGAGGTGCTGGCGGCGTTGAAGTCCGGTGAACTGGATCTTGGGACCGTGCTGAATCGCACGGACGATGTGGTCGGCAAGACGCCGGTGCAGCAGCTGTTGCGCGCCCTTCCGTCAATCGGCACGGTGCGCGCGCAGCAGCTGATGACCGAGTTGAAGGTTCCGGCCCGGCGCAAGGTCCGAGGGCTGGGGCCTCGGCAGCGCGAGAAGCTGCTCGAGCTGTTTCCCGCCCAGGGCTGACCGAGCGGTCAGCTCTGGAGTCCGCCGTCGAGCCAGTCGAGGCAGCGTGGGTCGTCCAGGTCGCTGCGCCAGGCGGTGAACGCGGTGGTCGCCGCGGCCTGCCGGTATAAGGCGGCGCTGTGCTGGGCGAGTTCGTTGAGCTCCGCGGCGAGGTAGCGGTCCTCGTCGGGCAGGGTGCGGGCGAGGTCCGCGCAGATCGTCGCATCGGCGCGTAGGCAGACCACGGCGTGTGCCCAGGTCCGTCGGCCCAGGCGGTCGGGGATCTCGCGGCGACTACGGCGCGGCCGGCGTTCTTCGCGGCTCGTCCGCTGTGCCGCACGGTCGATGGCGCTGGCGAGCGCAGCGACGGCCTGGCGGGCGCCGGAGCCGACCGGCTTGAGGCGGCGCAGGAGTTGCTCGTCGTGCGGGTGGTGGTGGCTGTCGCTGACGGTCTCCAGGCGGCGCCGGGGGGCAGCGGCCTGACGGGTCAGGACCCGCAGTTCGTAGAGCCATCCCAGTGCTTCGCCCGGGGTGGGTCCGTCAGGGATGTCGGCGGGGAAGCCTCCGTGCTCGCGTTGCAGGCAGATGGGCAGCAGGCGGGCAAGCGCAGGCTCTTTGACCCGGTAGGGCTGGCAGGCGGTGAGCCGGTCCTCCTGGAAGGGGAAGGCGGCTTGGGGTTCTGAGCGCACCAGCACTTCTAACCTGCATCCCATGGCGGCGATCAGGCGCTGCAGGTCGGCGAAGGTGGGTTCTCGTTCCCCGCTGAGATAGCGGTGCACCGAAGGCTGGGCAACGCCGAGGAACCGAGCCAGTGTCGTCTGCGTGTCAGGTTCCGAGCGGGCACGTTGCAGCAGCCAGGCGGCTGGAACGGCTGTCATCGGATCTTGGATGGACAATTTCCTCTCCCCTCACCTGGACATATACCGGTACGGTATACGCAGGCTCACGGAGCGTTCTCTTCCGCCGGGCCCCTACACCGGCATCCGGCGGCGTTTCCACGCCACCTCGGGGGTTCGTGAGGGGCGGAGAGGCTCTCCGCGAGACAACCGAAGAACGGGGACGGCCACACGGATCTTTGTGCCTGCAGGCGCCGCTGGGACACGGGGACACGCCCGGGATCGCGCGCGGTGGCGAGCGGTTCGGATGCGGGATGGGCCAGTGCGCAGGCGGCACACCGCCCCTCGTAACCGAAAATCAGTTCGCTTTCCACACCCGGTCGGACCGTAGGATTCCGCATCCGGCCTGACCAACACCGGTGAGAGGGGCAGCAGTGACAGGGGGCATAGAGCCGCACCAGCACCCCGAGCAAGAGGACGTCTGTGCAGACGGTGCCGAGATATACGAGCGCGCTCTGCGGTCGGGAGGATCCGTTGCCCGCGCCGAGGCCGAGCGGGCACCCTGCCTGATCGATCTCGGTCTGCTGCACCCCGATCCCGAACGGGAGGACGTCTTCCTGGCCGTGGAGGCCGCCGTGGTACTGCCCCGGCTGCTGGACACGCTGGAGCGCCGGGTGGCGGTCGAGCGTGAGCGCGGCGCCCGCCTGGCAGAGCTCCTCAACCCGATGATGCACCTGGAGGTCTCGCGGCCCGTTCAGAGCGGCCCGTTCACGATCCTTGAGGGCCGACCCCGGATCAGGGCCGCCATCGACGAGGCGGCGGACAACACCCAGGAGCGGATGCTGGCCATCCAGCCCGGCGGGATCCGCTCCGAGTCCGCACTGGCCGACGCGCTCCCCCGCGCTCTCAAGCTGGCCGAGCGGAAGGTGCAGATGCGCACCCTGTACCAGCCCTCCGCCCGCTACGGCCGCGGCCTGCTGGAGTACTACACCGCACTCGACGGCATGGCCGAGGCGAGGATCCTGGACGAACTGCCCGAGCGGCTGCTGCTGTTCGACCGGAGCGTAGCCATCATCCCGGCGCAGGAGGACCGTCAGGTCGCTCTCGAAGTCCGCCAGCCCGCGCTCGTCGACTACCTGGCAGGAGTCTTCGACCAGCTGTGGTTCACCGCGACCCCGCTCTACGCGCCACCCGAGCCCAGCGTCGACGGGGTCACTGATCGCCAGCGGGCCATCGCTCAACTGCTGGTCGACGGACACACCGACGCGACCATCGCCAAGCGCTTCGGCATCAACGAACGGACGGTGCGCAACCACATCGCCAAACTGAGCGACGCGATCGGCGGCAGCAGCAGCCGCCTCCAGCTGGGCTGGAAGCTGGCTCAGTCCGGACTACTCGACGTCTCCGACGCCGACCGCCGCGTCCCGCCGATGCGGGCCCGCCCCGCGAGTGAGGCGGGCCCCGGCGGGACACTCTCGGGGTCGCATCCCGCCTCACAGTAGGCAGACGCGGGCCCATCGAGCCCGCCTCCCGCCCTGGGCGGGGCACAGTCGCGCCCATTCGGCAGCGGAAGCACGTGCCATATTCACGTTTGTGACAGTCAGTTAATACAGGTTTGTACCACTGAACCGCCAAGGCCTCGGATCGGACCAGATGGACAGCGTGCCCGTTTCCGTGCCCCCAATCCTCTTTCCCCTCGTGACGCAGCGTGGATCGGCCCTTATGGTGGTGCGCCAACAGGCCCCGCAGGCTGGGGTGGCACCCGGAAAAGGGACAACAGGGCATGTATAGAACGACGGTCGGGCAGACCCTGCGTGCCTACCGCACCAGATCCGGCCGGTCCGCCTTGGACATCGCGTCGGCCGCAGGCATGACACCGCGGCAGTACGAGGCTCTGGAGACAGGCTCAGGGTGGCCGGGTGCCGCTGCCTACAAGGCGGCACTGGAGGCTTTGCAGATCCCGGCCGAGGTCCGCACCGGCCTGAACTTTTGCGGCAAGCCCCTCGGAACAGCCCTCGCCGCCACACTGCGGGGCTTCACTGTGCCGGCCATCGTGGTGGACCACGGCTGGCGCGTGGTCGAGGCCAATCCCCAAGCCACTCGCCTGCTGCCCGAACTGATCCAGCCCGGCCGGAGCCTGCTGCGCTGGATTCTGTGCTCACCCGAGGCCCGTCAGCATCTGGTCAACGCCGTCGACGTCGCGGGAACGTTCGCAGCAGTGCTGTACCAAGCACTCATCATGGCCCCCTTCGACCCTGACCTTTGGTCGCTGGCCGACGAGATCGAGCGAGACGTGCGGAAGGCCGGCTGGGGAAGGTGCCCGGACATCGACGGACTGGACTTGGTGTGGCGCACCGAGAGCGGGCCCTACCAGATGGTGTCCCTGTTCGTGTCCGTGCCCGCCCGCCGACCGGACCTGCGGCAGATAGTTCTGCACATCGAGCCGCTGCTGCTGCCCGGCCAGGACCCGGGCACCGAGCAGTGGTCGGAAGCCGTACTCGCGGGAATTGCCCGCTGCGCCGTCTGCCAGTCGGACATGGTCTACGAGTGGGGCCCGGTCTACCGCTGCCCACAGGACTGCTGGGAGGCCGTGGACGCAGCAGTCCTGGAGGAGGACGTAGCCAAGGTGGTACTGCCTCGGGTGTACACGGAGGGGGCACTGGCGGGGCTGGCCCGACTGCAGGAAGTCGTGACGGCCTGCGGCAACCAGCCGGCCTTGCCCGCGCCGGTTTCCGTTCAGCATGCGCTGTATCAATGGCGGCACCAGATGCCCCTGTCCGCGCGCCGGGAGCTGGTGGCCAGCTGGGTGGCCAGCGTCGCCGTCTCGCGTGCTGGCGGGGCCTCGGCGGACGCCGGGCTTGCTTTGGACTTCTGCTGGCTTCCTGGGGCGTGACGGCAGACGCCGTCAGGGGCGCGGTACGGCGGTGCCGGGCGTCTGTGCCGCCTGATGGCGGTGCTGGGAGTGGTCGTTCTGTTGCGCGCCTGCGGGCAGGGTGTGGGTCTGCGGCGTCGCGGCGGCGATATCTTCCTGCCGGGTGGTGGATTCGGCGATGGCCGCCAGGGCAGCAGTGCACAGGCGATCGGTTGGACCCGGGTCGCGTGTCTGGATGAACAGGCGGGTAAGGGTGGTTTCCGCCCGGCGCAGGGCCTCCTGCTCGCGTTTCGACGGGGCCGGTGATGCGTGTCCGGCTCGGTGACGGAGGAAGGCCAGCGCCCGGTCGGAGGATCCGAAGGCGGCTTCGATCCGCTCACGCCGCGCCGCGGCGCTCTCGGGCCGGGCGGACCTATCGGTCAACTGACGGCGCAGCCATACTTCCTGGGCCTCCTGCTCCCGTTGGATGCGGTCCTGCTCCAGCTCGATGCCGCGCCAGTTCCACCCGTCACCGTCGTGGTGGAGTTCGATGTGCGCATCGTGTGCCAGAGCGGCCAGGCTCACCGGTTCCTGGCGGCCGTCAGCGAGAGTGGCGGCGATCTCGACCGGCCGCTGCGGCGTGTCGTGCTGCAGGAACTCCAGCCATGCCACAGCCGCGTTCGGGCATTCCTGCTCGAGGGCCGGATTCGATGCGCGGGCAGACGAGGACAGGGTGTAGCGCAGGGGGGTACGGGCATCCACGTGGCCGCTGCCGACCTGCTCGGCGAGATAGGCTGCTTCGGCCTCCCATTGCGCGTCACGGATGGCCTGAGCCTGCCCGAGCAGCGAGGGAAAGAGCCCCGCAGGGCTGCGGAAGCGGTCGTGCAGCAGGGCTGCCAGGTCGCCCGCGACCCCAGTCTGCCTCGGCCACGCGGGCTCGGTGGTGTTGGCCGGCTGCAGAAGGAGATGTCCGGGCAGCCCCTGGGTGTCGAGGATCAACGCCAGGTTGGCCAGGAGCGCAGCGGCCGTCTCCAGTTCACTGGGCTCATGGGGAAGGCCGGTCTGTTCCACGAATTTCTTCAGCACCTCGTCAAGGGCCTCGACCTGGCTCTTGCCGTATTCCTGCTGCCAGAACTCGTACTGATCGCGGGCGATCAGCGCGACCCGCAGGCGGAAGAGCATCACCGGCGAGTAGCGGCTCTCGTCCCGCGTGACCTGATCGACCGGGTCGAGGTAGTGCTCATCAACCCGGTGGGCGGCTTCCTTCCACGTCATGTGCGCCTGATCGAACCAGGCAGCGCGGGCGTAGTCCCACTCCCCTGTCGGTCCTGTCTCCTCGAGGACGTCCGCCCACAGTGCCGTGTGGTCGAGCGGCTTATGGCTGCCGTCGGCCTGCAGCTGAGTCATCTGCACCGGGCTGTCGGGGCGATCTCGGGTGAGGAAGAGAGCAAGCGCCGCTGCGGCAGTGGGCAGTTTGAGCTCCTCGGCCGCCGGCCCGCCGGGAGGGAGTGAGGTGGCGGGTGCGACGGTGTAGCTCAGGCCGGTGGTATCAGCGGCAACAGTTCCCTGGGCAGCCTGCTGTTTCCAGTGCATCTCGGCGTCGCGCCATTCGTCGGTGTAGACCGACAGCGCCTTGTCGGCTGCCGTGCGCAGGGAGACGTTGTGTTCGGCGGCGAAGGACACGAGCTCGGCGGCGAGGTGCCTCGCCGGCCCGTCGAGTTCGCCGAAGGGGTGCCGGTTCCACCGAGTGCGCAGCTCCCGCAGCATCTCGTAGCCGCCATGCCCGTGGAGGTCCTCCCACAGCGCCAAATCGGCAAGCAGGTCGCTCAGCACCACCGCGGCGTAGTCGCGGCGCACCCCGCCTGCCCGGGTGCGGCCCTCCGGGTCGAGGCCGGGGTAGTGGCGCACCGCCCGGTCCACAGCCTCGAAATCCTCCATCCGGGAACGGGCTTGCAAGAACGTGTTGACCGCGGCGTCGGCACGCTCGATCTTGCCTGCGAGGTCGGGGGAAGGGCGCACGCCAGAGCTCCTTTGGCAGACGGTGCCGTGGAGCCTGGCTGGCGCTGGATACCAGCTTCAAGAGGACGCGAGTTCTTTGTCTGCCGTGGCCCGGCACGCGGGCTATGGATGCGCTGGGCTCCCGCCTGGCCGGCCTCTGCCCGTCAGCCTGGCCCACTGGGCAGGGCGTATGGCCCAGGGCTCACAACGCGGTGCGCCCGCCCAGGATCGTGGCACCGGGCGGGCGCAGGGGGAGGGCCGGGAAGGCCGGCGGCCGTTACGGCCGGGCGCTGAACTCCGACTCCGGGCGGAACGGCCGCACGCCGAGCTCCGACTCCGGGCGGAACAGCCGCACGCCGACCTCCGACTCGGGTCGGAACGGACGCACGGACGGGAGGGCCGGACGGGACTTGCACGGGCGGTTCATGAGGACTCCTCGTGGGGTCGGCGGGGCGGGTAACGGATCCGATCCCAGCAGCAGGCCGGGCCCGCGCCAAGCGGTTACCTCCGGTTGGCCGCCTGGCTCCCGTCTGGCGGGCTGAGAGTGTGCGGAGAAGGTCGGGAGACGGGCCCGGCCAGCCCACTGGCGCCCGCCTGGCAATCCGATGAGCCGTCGCAATTGCCCAGCAGCAGCGGCGCCAGTCGAGCGTTCCGGTGTCGGCTACGCGAGTCCCGCGTAGGCCCAGTTGATCCAGCCGCTCTGCCCCTTGTGGGCCCCCTGCCGCACCGTGCCGTAGTACCAGAGGGTCTTCTTGTCCCTGGTCTCGTAGGTGCAGTGGTACGTGAAGGTGGTGCCCTTCCGGAGCTGCCCGTAGGAGAAGTACTTGGTACCCGGACCGCTCCTCAGGTTCACATTCCAGTTCAGGGTCTTCCACACGCTGCCGGGCAGGGCGTCCTTGATGTTGCACGCCGACCTGCCGACGGCAGCGGACGAAGCCGACGCCGTGGGCGCCGCTGCCAGCGTCGCTCCACCGAGCAGCGCCAGCGTGGCCGCAGCGAGACCGGCGACGTGAGAGATGCGGTGCGCAGAACGGCGCCGAAGGGCTCGGGATTCAGACACAGTTGCCTCCAGGAGGAGCTGGATGCTCTACGCAGGGAAGAACCGGCCGATCGTCCGTGAGTACGGACGTCGGCGGGCCTACCCGAGCGAGGCGTGTTCACAGCACGCCGAGCACACCAGCGGTTGGGCTTGGGATTTCCGGTGATGTTGACGGCTGGTACGGAAGCCGTCGGCGACAGCGGCTCTCTGGGCCAGCAGAGGGTGACTGTCACGCTTTGGGCGACGTTTCGACGGTGGCCGTTTCACGGGTGAGGTTCCGCCCCGGCCGCCGATCTACGTCGCTCTGACCAGCGGGATTCCAACACAGCAAGTGGGATCCCACAGCAGGTGTAGGTTCTCGTGCCGGCCCCGGGTGGTCAGCCCGCCAAGGTCACCAGACCGTCCTCCCTCACCCAGCCCCTGGTCCCGGCGGGGATGCCGGACTTGGAGCGCTGGGTGAGCTGGCTGTAGTCCCAGTTGCCGCGACTGCACAGGACCTTCAGCCTGTCGCCGCGGTACAGGTATCCCAGGCTGCTGTACCCGGTGGATGGGCCGGTGCGGTAGTTCCAGGCGTTCTTGCCGACCTTGGCGTCGAAGTTGGTCCAGTTCACGGTGCACTTGGAGTTCTCGCCGACCGCGTGCGCGGCCGGGGCGGTGGTCACGGTCAGGGTGGCCGCGGCCGCCAATGCGAGGGCGGCCGGCGCAACGGAGCGGAGGACGAGATTGCGGATCATCGTGGAGCGACCTTTCGAGGAGGAGGAAAAGGAAGCGGATTGCTGCCTGTGGCCGGGCAGAGCAGTGGTGTGCGCTCTCCGTTCGCCTCTGGACGGAGAGCGGCGGCCTAGCGGCCAGGCCCTTCCGGGTGAGAAGAAGGCCGTGTCTGCTCTGGGACCGGGCGAGCAATGCACCGTGTGCGGTCTCAGAACGGCCGGGGTGCGGGCCAGCGGCCGTAGGGGTTGGCGCACTCGTAGACGACATAGCCGCGGACCTTCTTGCCGTCCGACTTCCGGGTCACCGTCCCGTGAGTCCACCAGCGCCTCTCATTGGTGACCATCCGGTCGTAGGCGACCTTGTCGCCCCGGTAGCCGACCCCCAGCACGGTGGCGGCTTTCGAAGGCGCCTTTCGGATATTGGCGGCACTGCAGCTGATCTTTGTGTGACCGGTCGCGGCCTGTGCCGTCGAGGCGGTGGCGACGCCGCCGGCGGCGAGGGCCAGGCCCATCGTGGTGGCCAGGAGGGTGCACTTGACGCGCTGGGTGATCACGGTGGACTCCTTCGAGTGGAGAGAAGCCTGACCGGGCAGCCCGGCAGGGGGGAACCGCTGCGTGGGGGGGTGCGGAGTGGTGCGCTGCTGCGGGATCCGGGGCGGTGGGTGGGCTGGTGTCTGCCCGCTGACGCCCTGAGTCGCCCGGCGTGTCCCAGCGATCGGTGTGGACGGCCGGACTGCGGCCGGATCAGTCGAGAACCATGGGCACGCAGTCGTAGGCGTACTTCTTGGCGACCCAGCCGGTGGTGCTCTTGGCCAGCCCGGTGCGGGACTTCTGGCCGAGCTGGAGCTTGATCCACGAGCCCTTGCTGGAGACCTTCTTGCCCCAGTCGCCCTTGTAGAGCAGGCCCTTGGATGCGTAGTTGGTGGACGGGCCGGTCCTGAAGTTCACGGCGTTCGTGTTGATCTTGTAGTAGACACGCGGCTTGCACGGCATCTCGGCCGCGCTGGCGGCCGGGGCGGTGGTCACGGCCAGGCCGGTGGTCACCGACAGGGCGAGCATGGCCGTGGCGGCCAGGCGGGCGGGAGCGCGAAGCTGCATGAGGTTCCCTTCATCGCGGCTGGGTGGCGCGCTGTGCCTGCTGGTGCCGTAGAGGGCTGACACTGCAGGCGCGAGCGGCCCGGGCGGGCTACAGCCTGGGTTGAGTGGCGGGAGCAGCACGTCCGTGTGCCCGGCAGGCGGGCACACGGTGCTCTGCCTCCCGTAGGGCGCCCCGGCTTTTTCCGGGGCGCTCCCGTCAGGCGGGCGCTCAGGTGCTGCGCAGACGACGCCGGAACGGGAGCAGCATCGTCCGGGTCGGCCTGAGCCCGCAGAGGTCCTCGAGCACGGCGCGGACTTCGCCTGGGTGCTCACTCAGCAGGCCATGACGGCCGTCAGGGACGAGGTGGAGCTGGGCCTGCGGGAGTTGGGCGGCCAGGCGCAGGGCGTGCACGGGCGGAACGATGCGGTCGTGTTCTCCGGCCATGACATGCACGTCGACAGCGTTCAGGGGGGCGAGGGAGCCCGGCTCGATGTGGTGCTCGGTGACAGCGCGGTACCAGTGCGCCGCCACGTCGATCGGCGGCCTTGGTTCGCTGGTGGGCGACAGCAGGTCGCGAACGGTCTGCGTGGTCCCAGGCAGACGCAGGCACAGAGCTGCGATGGTGCCGCGTGCTCTGCCCACGAGGCGGTCCAGCGGCAGGCGTTGGGTTCTGGTCAGGTCCATCTGGCCGGAGCTGGTGGCAACCAGCAGCACTCCGGACAGGCGGGCAGCGACGGGCGGGTGGTGGACTGCCAGTTGCAGGATGCCCATGCCGCCCATGCTGTGCCCGGCGACCACGATCCGGGATCGGCGGTGGGTGTTACCCAGTACGGCCGCCAGGTCGTCGGCGAGCAGCCGGGTGGAGGCGGGGCTGGTGCCGGTCAGGGACGCGCCGTGGCCGCGCTGGTCGTAGCGGATGACGCGGGTGCCGCGGGCGGCGAGGTGGCGGGCGTGGTCGTGCCAGACAGTCGCGGTGGCGCACCAGCCGTGGGCGAGGACCACGGTCACCGGAGCGTCGTCGGGCCCGTCGGTGTAGAGGGCCAGTCGGGCGCCGTCGGGGCGCGGCAGGTAGTGGTGGCTGGGTGGCGGTGGCAGGCTGCCTGCGCGGGCGGGGGTGTGGTGCATGGCTCATCCCGTGACCGGGATGTCGAGGTCGACGGTAGACGAGGTGGGCGGAGGGAGAACCGCACCCCGTTTGCGGGCGATGGCGAGCATGGCCCGGTTGTCGGCTCCGGTCATGACCGTGACGGTGTGGCAGCCGATGGCGGCCGCGTGGGCGATGGCATGGCCGGTGAGCTGGGTGCCCAGGCGCTGGCGCTGCTGGCTGTCCTCGATGAGCAGGCCCAGTTCGCGTACACCGTCGCGGTCGGTACGCATCAAGTGGGTGACCGCGATGGCCTGTTCGGGCTCGTCGGCGAGGGCAGTGATCCAGGTCGTGCCGCGGACCGGGTCAGTCAGCCCGCGCCACTCGGCGGGCCGCAGGTCGCGACGGGCGGCCTGGTAGCGGCTGAAGCGCGTGGCTAGGGTGCAGCGGGCGTGCAGGGCGTTGACCTGGTCAAGGTCGTCGGCCCGGGCCAGGCGGGTCAGCGTGAGCTCGCCGGAGGCGAGGAGGTAGGCGGTGGCGTCGTCGAGGGCGGCGGCAGGCATGGCAGCTCCGGGGAGACGGGGGCAAGGGGGGCGGCGCCCGTCGAGGTTGGGCGAGGCGATGTCGGCGTCACAAGGCTCGGGAGGGCTGCGGGCAGCCCGTGTCCCGGCTGGAGGGCAGCGGGTTTCGTTACCCGCCCGTACGGCGGGCACCCGGCTCTCCCTGCCGCTGTGACCGGGGGTAGCTATCGTCCGCTGCGGTCCAGGAAGCTGGCGAACGGAGCGGTCCGCAGCAGCGCGGCGCCGCCCAGCCAGGCGGCTGCGGCAAGGGCGCTGCCGCCCAGGCCGGCCAGCAGGACCAGCGGTGCCGGGAGCGGGTCTGCCGAAGCGAGCTGCAGTAGGAAGGAGGCCGCGCAGGAGAGCGCCACCAGGACCAGGGAAACGGTGGCTGCTGCGGGGATGCGCAGGTCACGGCGCAGAAGGGGTTGGCCACCCAGCCCAGCAGCCGTGGCGTCCGCTGGGAGGAGGCGCGGACTGGGTTGGCGTGGCCGTGCAGGGGCGGTCCCTCCCGAAGCGGGTGAGAGCGGGGCGGCTCAGGCGGCGGCGAAGCCACCCGGGACCGGGCGGGTGGAGCGAGCGGCGGCTTCCGGGGCGCCAGCGGAGCGGGCCGGCTGGTTGGTGGTGCGCACGATGCGGACCTCGGGGATGTGACGGGCGCAGGAGGTGCAGACCTCTGCGAGGTGCCAGACCCGGCCAGGCATTGAGCACACCAACGCCAGGACGATCTCTCCGGCGCAGCTTGCGGTCTTGGCGTCACGGTGCCAGGTGGTGCACTGGCAGGCACAGTAGCGGGCGGCCTGTGGCGCGCGGGCCGTGTTCGCGTGGTGTGCGAGGTGGTTGATGGCGGCCTGGGCCAGATGGCGAAGGTCGCGGGAGCGCTCGGGCAGATCGCAGTTGTCGCTGCAGGACAGCTGTGCCTGGCGGTCAGCCCTTCCGGTGACGCGGACGGTCCACTGGCGGCCGGGGGTGCGCTGGAGGGTGCTCATGAGCGCCGTCCCTTTCGTGTGAGGCTGGGCGCGGCCGCGACCGGCGGCGCCGGTGATCACTATGGGCGGGGCGCGGGGCTGGGGGGCAAGCGCGCAGTGGGCTGCTTCCCGTGTGGCGGCCGATTTCTTCGCCGCTGGTCCGCAGGGCGGGCAGCGGCGCGGGTCGTGTGGCGGTCACCGATACAGGCTTCTTGGCCCGTGAGCCGGGAGCGCGCGAGGTGTGCTGCCCTCCAGGCGGTTTCCCGGCCGGACGGGTCGCTGGCCCGGCACAGACTTCAGCTCTTGTTCGCCTTCGCCCTCCGGGAGGTCTCTGTGACGCAAGCACCGATACCGGCTGCCCGGGAGCATCCGGCATCACCCGCCAGGCCCCGGTTCCTGCTGACCGTGATGCGCTCTGGCTGCGCGTCCGAGCGCATCTTCCGATGGACGCTGCCCGCCCACGAAGGCCGCCTGCCCGACGGCCGCGAGTACAACGCCTGTCCGACCGCTGGCGTCTGCGCGGACCTGTGCTACGCGCGGGCTGGCACCTACAGGTTCCGCAATGTGCTCGCCGCGCACCAGCGCAATCTGCAGTACGTCATGGACGATCTGCAGGGCTGGGAAGCGCAGATGACCGCCGAGCTGCAGCACCGGCGCTACCGCTCCGCCGACGGCCAGCCCGTTCACGTGAGGGTCCATGACGCAGGCGACTACTGGTCGCTGCCGTACCTCAAGGCGTGGCTGCGGATCTTCCGGTCCGCCGAGCACGTGGTCTTCTACAGCTACACCAAGCAGGTCGCGCTGTTCGAGAAATGGGTGCGGCCCGATCCGCCCGCCAACTTCCGCTGGCGCTACAGCTACGGCGGCACGCAGGACGACCTGATCGACCCGCTGCTGCACCATCACGCCGACGTCTTCCCCGACGAGAGCGCGCTCGAGGAAGCCGGGTATACCTCCCAGACCCCCTCGGATCTGCGTGCGGTGTACGGGCCGGAGACGCTCGGTCTGGCCGCCAACAACATCCCCCATCTCAGGGCCCGCCAGGGAGGGCGTACCTTCCGGGCGCTGCAGCGGGCCGCCAACGCCGAAAAGGCGGCGGGGCGCGCCAAGCGGCGTGGTCCGTCCGGCCGTTCGGCCTGACCCACCTTTGACTCCGCAGGCCGCCGCTTCCTACCCCCCTGCCCGGCGGCCCGCGGCCCGCCCGTACCGCGCGCCGCGCGGCAGCAGATCCGTGTGAGCCGCCTGGCGCGAGGCGGTGTCGACCCCATCAGGAGGCAGCGTGCACAGCGACCAGGATGCGGCCACAGCCTGGCTCGGAGCCGGTGGGGGCTGGTCCGGGGCCAGCGGAGATGCCGACTTCCCCTACACCTCTCCGGCGGGCTGGTACACCCAGCCGCTCGCGGGTCCAGCGGCGGTGCCCTCCCCGCCGGCCACCGCCGCAGTGGCCGCGCCGCAGCCGGTCCCCGCCCCTGTGCCGACAGCGCAGCAGGCGGCCCCCACACCCGCGCCCGCCACGGTGGTGCAGGGCCCGGCCAACGGGGAATTCCCGGCGCCGCCTGCGCTGTTCGCCGATCCGCAGGGCGCCGTTACGCAAGCGGCTCCCGCGCCCGGCCCGGCGCCCGAAGCCGCCGCTCCGCCTGCCACTGCGGCCTTCCCGGCCGCGCAGGTTCCGGCGCCCGAGGGGTACGCCGCGCCACCGGAGCCCGGACCGCACAGCAGCGCGCCGTACGTCCCGTCCGGTCCGGCGGTGCCTGCGACCGCGCCCGCGTACGGGTACCCGCCCGCCGTGCCTGCCGGGTCGGGCCCAAGCTACGGATATCCCCCGCCGACGGCTCCGGCCGCCATGCCCGGGTACCCAACCGCGAGCGCCGGACCGGCTGATCCGGTGTATCCGGGGCAGGCCGTGGCGCCGGGCTACGACACGGCAGCACCGGCGGCTCCGGGCGCACCAGGCGCAATTCCTGCGGCCCCCTTCCCCTACTCCTCCGCCGTCTCCCCAACCGCTGCCCCGGCCGGGCACGCCCCTGGCTCGGCAGCGCCGCTGGGGCATAGCGCGGCGACCGAGCTGTCCTCCGACCGGCTCCTGCGAGGCGGCAAGGGCAAGGCCCGCAGCACCCGTCCGGGCGCCCGGCCCTCGCGGTTCCGGCTCGGCGGCGCGAGGGACGAAGCCGCGCTGCAGCACAAGCTCGAGGTGATCCGCACGCCGGTGCGCGGCTGCTACCGGATCGCCGTGATCAGTCTCAAGGGCGGCGTCGGCAAGACGACCGTGACCACCGCGCTGGGCTCCACGCTGGCCAGCGAGCGGCAGGACCGAGTCTTGGCGATCGACGCGAACCCGGACGCCGGAACGCTCGGTCGGCGCGTGCGCCGCGAGACCGGCGCCACCATCCGCGACCTGGTGCAGGCGATCCCCACTCTGCGCACGTATCACGACATCCGGGCCTTCACCTCGCAGGCTCCGTCCGGTCTGGAGATCGTCGCCAATGACGTCGACCCGGCCATCTCCACCACCTTCAACGACGAGGACTACCGGCGGGCCATCGGCGTCCTGGGGGCCCAGTACCCGATCATCCTGACGGACTCGGGCACCGGTCTGCTCTACAGCGCGATGCGCGGCGTCCTGGACCTGGCCGACCAGCTGATCGTC
Organism: Streptomyces sp. NPDC001709; assembly: GCF_053596375.1. Taxonomy (NCBI): domain Bacteria; kingdom Bacillati; phylum Actinomycetota; class Actinomycetes; order Kitasatosporales; family Streptomycetaceae; genus Streptomyces; species Streptomyces sp. NPDC001709. The sequence goes on from NZ_JBSFGB010000041.1 coordinate 67,482, forward strand.
GTCGCCACGCCTTCGGTGGACGGCGCGTCCAGTGCGAGCACCACGCTCGACTGGCTCAACGCCCACGGCTACGGCGACCTCGTGCAGCGCAGCCTCACGGTGGTCTCCGGGGTGCGGGAGAAGGGCCGGGTGGTCAAGGTGGAGGACATCGTTGCGCACTTCAGCGAGCGCTGCCGTGGTGTCGTCTCGGTGCCCTTCGACGAGCATCTGTCGGCCGGCGCCGAGGTGGATCTGGACCTGATGCGGCCCAAGGTCCGCGAGGCGTACCTGACCCTGTGCGCTCTGGTCGCCGAGGGGTTCTCCCAGCCTCGGCGGCCCGCCCCGGGGGGCGGCGGGGGGCCGGGAGGGTATCCGGACCACCCTCAGGGGCTGTGGCCGGGCGGTGGCCCGGCCGGTGGGTTTCCGGCGCAGCCTGGCTATCCCGGGCAGCCGCAGTAAAGAAGCTGTGCTGACCCCCACGGAGAAGGCCTCATGACTGGTGAGCACCGTACGGCAACGCAGGAAATCGGAGCTGTCTGGTCAGTCAAGCCGCGTGTCACTGTGGTGGAGGACGAGCGCGCGACCTACATGGCCAAACGGGCTGCCGAGTTGCTCCACGGCCTCTGGCTCAGACGCCAGGAGACCCGGGCGGCCCCGGCATAGAGCTAGGCAGCCGCGTTGGGCCGACTCTCCTGCTGCCATGGCGCAGAGCCGGTGCCGTGCCTGGCCCGTGTGCGCATGTGCGGGCAGAGGGCGCCGGCGGGTTCCAGGACCGCGCCGGTGGCCACACGCATAGCGGGGAAGAACTGCTGACCGTCTGGTGACTGCCGGGTCGTCATCCATGTGTAGTGCGTCAGGTCGCGCATCGCACGGCGCAGCATGAGGTGTCCGTAGCCCTGACGCCGCCACCGGTCGGTCACCCGGATCCTGCCGATGAGGCCGTAGCGGCAGGAGTGGCAGACCCTCCAGTCCAGCGTCGCAAAGGCGTAGTCGGTCTCGTCGACAACCTTGATCCGGTAGTGCCCGCCGGGTGCGGTCGGCTGCCGGAACCACCAGGTCTCGCGGGTGGTGTCCCGGGCTGCGGCGCGGGAGTGGCGGCGGAGCGCTTCGCTTCGTGGCGCCGCCGCCACCGACCAAGCAGGCTCGTCATGATGCGCGGCCGCCGCGCGCCAAAAGTTTGGCTGCTGGGCTTCGATCGTGTCGGGCGCTGCTGCTGGCGGGATCCGGCTGGTGCGAACTCCCCTCCTTGTGCGCGGTGTTCTGGGCAGCCGCAAGGCATGCGGGGCACCAGCGCTGGCCGGGACGGTCGAGGTCCAGGGGCACTTCCCGCCCGGGGCCGGGCAGGGTGATTCCATCCTCGTCGCTGCAGGCGATGGCGTGGAAATCGCAGTCCCCCTCGCATGGTTCGGGGTAGGTCATTAGGTACCACAGCAGCGCCTCGGGCTGCCCGTGCTGGACGCGTACGCGCTCCGAAGTTGCCAGCAAGGTGTCCGTTCCTCGGTTCGGGGGACGGTGACCGGCAGAGCAGGTTCCGCAGCGCGGCAGGTCTGCTCCGCCAGTCGCGGCCTACGGTGCTTCTGCCTTATCGGGTGGCCTTGAGACTACCGGCGTGCCCGGGTGAAGGGCTTGGTGGTTCGCGAGTTGTGACAGCAGATGTACGGCATTCCGGGAGGCGGCCCGTAGCGGTGAGGTCGATCGGGAGGCACCTCCGCCAGTAGCTGTACCCAGCGGCAGGTGATTGGCTACGGTGTGGGCTCATCCACGTCCGCGGAAGCAACGGAGACCGCCAAGGCGAAAGACCGAGAGGCGGTCAGACAGCCTTCCGCCGCTGCGCTTGGATCAGACTTGCGCTGTGCCTCGCGCAGTGCCAGCAGCCCGGACAGAACCGCAGTGTCAGCCGCTTCATCAAGGATCTGGTTCACGGTGAACGTACCGGTGTCCGCCATCTCACGTACCCGGTTGATCGCCTGCTCCGGGTCGTCCAGCAGCTCCGTGAGGAAGTCCGCGCCGACTCCCGCCAGCGCCATTGTTGCCGACTGCGGCGCCGTCGGCAGCGGGATCAAACCGGGTGGTTGCGGGCTTTCTGAGTCGTCACCGAACTCCACCTGGTGCAAGACCTGTTCAGCCTCAGCGGTGGCGCACCGTGCGGCAAAGGTCCGCTGGTCGTCCTCCTTCTCCTGTGCCACGGCAGCCGGCCAGCGCGTGACGTCCTGGGCCCGCGCGGCGTCCAGGCGAATACTTGCGGAATGACTGAGCGCGTTGAGCGGCCAGAGGTCCACGGGCACGTTGGCCTGTTCCGGTGGAGCCTCGGCGATCGGCCTGTACACAGCACTGGCGGCAGCTGCACAGTCGCTGATCAGGTCGGTGAGAGTGGCGATCAGTCGAGCGTGACGACGGCGCCGTGCGGGCATTTCGAGACGGTTTGGTGTGGCCACGGAAACACTATGCCGTGTGCGCAGGGTCTTCCACGGCTGATCGCCAAGGTTGGGCGAGCGTAGGCCAGACGCGCCCTGTGAGCGCGCCGGCGCTGCCGAAGAGCTGTCGAAGTGCTGCCCGTTCTCGTGGACAAGGCCAGGCTTGGTCTGCCGGGCGTTGGGGATGGGTCGGTGGGCAAGCGACTCGGTCTTTGCGGGTCTGGGCCGGGGCGGGAGGCGTAGGGATCGAGGCAGCTCTGGGCGCCCTGTGATTCACCGCCGTGCCCTCGTCGTGCCGGGGCTGGTGCGGGCGGGCGGAGCCGCACGGTGGGCTGCGCGTCGTACCCATGCCTGGGCGGCGCCCGTCCGGTGGCCGGGCGCAGGGGCCGGGCGTGGTGGCCGGACCAGGACGCCCGGGTGGCCGGGGTCTGGGGCGAATCCGTACCGCCCATAGATGTGATGCAGGGCTGATGTACGAGCTGTGGCGATGGCGCCGACGTCGTGGTCGTCGGCGTAGGCGAGGGCGGTGTGAACCAGGTAGGCGGCAGAGACGGAGTCGTCTTCGCGGCAGGCCAGGTTGCTCACGGTCCACCAGGTTCCGCCGGTGCGGATCCGGGCGCGGCGGCAGGATTCGACAGCCCGGGCCGGCCAGGCGGCGGTGAGTTGGCGGACCAGGGTGGCCAGCAGCAGGGTGGTGATCAGGGTGGTGGCGGCCGTCGCGCTCCACCGCATCCAGTGGGCCGGGGCTCCGGCGGCCGCGGCCGCGGCGCCGAGAACGGTTGGCAGCATCAGGGCTGTGGTGAGGGCGAGTTCGGCAGCGAGCAGGGCGGCTGCCGCAGCCAGGGCGCGGGTCGGCGAGATGGCCGGACCGCGGACGGTCAGGACCGCTCCCCCATGGGCAAGGAGCCGCCCTTGGGCATGCGCGTAGGTGAGTTGGAGCAGCCACAGCGCGGTGCCGGCGGTGCGGGAGGTGCGGGTGCGGGCGGGAGGTCCCAGGCGGCGCTGCAGCAGCGCGGCGTGACGCGGCAGATCGCGCCAGCGGGCCCGCAGGCAGGCCGGTGCGCGCGGCACGGTGGGGTTCACCGGGCGGGCCGTCTCGGTGTGACCGGGTCGGTCGCGGTGGGCTGCTGTGCGGGCGCAGCGATGGCGGTCAGGGCGGCGAGTTCGGTGCGCAGTTGCCGCCAGGTGTGGGTATCGGCCGGGTCGTCAGGGGGCGGGCCGAGCAGCTGTCCGCCAAGATCAGGGCGGTGCTGGTGCCAGGCGGCGAGGCGAGTGTACAGGGCGCACCAGCGGGCCCGGTGAGCGCTGTCGCCGGGGCGTGGCGGGGGCATCTGTCCCATCCAGGCAGCGGGCGGCGGGGTGCCGTCGAGCGCGGTCTGCCAGGCGGTGGTGGCGGTGGGCCAGGCGGTGGAGTCGTCCTGGAGGCCAGGACGGGTGAGGGTGCGGATGCGGGTCGTGAGGTCGTTGTAGGCGGGCACGTCGTGGCCGCTGGTGGGGCGGGGCAGCGGGCCGGTGCCGTCGGTGTCGGGCAGGGATGCGGTGCGGTTTCGCCAGGTCTCGACGAGCGCGGCGGTGGTCTGCCAGGCGTGGCGCTGCCAGGTGTCCTGGGGTGGGACGGGGCCGAGCGCGGTGGCCCAGGGCGGGGGCTGCTGGGCCAGCTGCAGACCTCGGGCGGCCAGCAGATGGCCCAGGACGCGGCGGCGTTCGGCGAGGTGGCCGCGCCAGTCGGCCGGGGTGTCCAAGTCGTGTTCGAGGCGGGCGTCGGCGATCCAGTCGGGGACCGGTCCGCCGTGACGGGCGGGGTGAGGGACGCGGTCGGGCAGGCGCGCACGCAGGTCGCGCTCGGCGCTTATGAGTTCGACGAAGCGGCTGGTGCGGGCGCGGGAACGGGCGTTGTGGTAGCGCTCCTTGGCGCTGGGGGCGCGGCGCTGGAGGTGGGCGCGGTGGGTCAGGGCGACGGCGGCCAGGCGGGCGAGTTGGGTGTCGCTGTAGCGGGCGAGCGGCCGGTCGGGGTCGGGGCGCGGGGTGGTGGCGACGAGCTGGTAGATGCGGTCGGCCAGGACGGTGGCGGTGTCGTCGTCGCCGCTGTCGTCGACCGGTTCGGTGCCGATCCGGGCCAGGGTGCGGCGGGTGCTGTGGCCGGCCAGTTCGGCGGCGGTGAGAGCGGCCAGCAGCTTGGGCCAGCCTTCGTCGGTGTAGGCCTGGTCGGCCAGGGCGGGCAGGATCTCGCGCAGTAGCGCCCGGGCGCGGGCGGTGGCGGCGCGGGCGGCGGTGTCGGCGTACTGGGCGGCGTGGACGGCCGGGCTGGCGGTCTCGTCTTGCAGATCGCGCAGGAGCTGGTGGGCGGAGGTCGCGGCGCGGCGGGCGTGGGCGATCTGGTGCAGGGCGGCGGCCTCGTCGGCCACCGGGTCCTCGGTGGGCTCGGTGATGCCGAGGTAGAGCTTGTTGCTGCGGCGTCCGCGGGTGAGCTGGACGTAGACGCTTTCGCGGGAGGAGGAGGCGGTGGCGTAGGCGTGGGCGGTGTCGCACGTCATGCCCTGCGCGCGATGGACGGTGGCCGCGTAGCCGAGCTCTACGTGGGCGGCGGTGTAGTCGGGGGGCAGGGTGATCGTGGCGTGATGGGTGGTGTTCTTGACGGTCAGGGAACCGTCCGCGTGGACGGCAAGGACCCGCCAGGCATCGCCGTTTTTGACGAAGTCCTGCCCGTTCAGGACGGGCAGGGCGCGGTTGTTGCGGCGGGTGACGATGGTGTCGCCGGCGTGGGCGCGGGTGCCGTCGCGCAGCTGGCGGTGGGCGGTGACGTCGAGAAGTCCGCGGGCGGCGGCGTCGGTCTGGGCGCGGGCGTTGAGTTCGCGCACGGTGGCCGAGTCGGGGGCCATCATGACGCTGCTCAGCCCGGCGGCGACATCCGCGCTCCAGGCCGCGTAGACCGCGTCGAGCATGGCGGCCGGGTCCCCGGAGCGGATGCGCCGGTGGTGGCGGTGGAAGGTGAAGGCGTCGGCCGGGTCGCCGTCGCGCAGGACGAGGGTGGCCGCGCCTTCGCCGGGGGTGGTGAAGCGGTGCAGTTGGTCCAGGCGCACCGTGTCGGGGTGGCGGTCGAGCAGGCGGGGCAGTCCTCCGGCGTCGACGGCGGACAGCTGCAGCGGGTCGCCCAGGAGGCGGACGTGGGCGCCTGCGGCGCGGGCTTGGGCCAGGATCCGCTGGAGGTTGAGGGTGCCGGCCATGCCCATCTCGTCGACGACGATCACGTCGCCGCGGGCGAGGGGGAAGCGTTCGTCGGCCAGGCCTTGGGCGTGCTGGTCGCGGTGGTGGAGCCAGGCGTGCAGGGTAGTAGCGGGTGCGCCGAGGTCGTCGGAGAGGGCCTGCGCGGCGCGGGACGAGGGGGCCAGGGCGATCAGGCGGCGCCCGGAGGCGGCCAGGGTGTCGGCCACCAGCTTCATCGCGGACGTCTTGCCGGATCCGGCTGGACCGATGCCGCACAGCAGCAGTTTGTCACCGCAGGCGAAGGAGCGTGCCAGAGCCAGCTGGGCCGCGCCCAGGTGCGGATGGCGGCGTTGGGCGCGCGCGAAGTCGGCGTCCTCGGCGGCGGGGATGACCAGGGTGTCGGCCGCCGCCAGGAGGTCGTCCTCGGCGGCGATAAGCCGTCGGGTGGTGTAGGCGGGGGCCTCGGCGCGCAGGAAGACGCTGCTGCCGTCGGGGCGTTGCTGCTCGGGGTGCAGGTCGACCAGGGCGGGCGGGCGCAGGTCGACGACCGGGTCCTCGAGGGTGGCATCGGATAGCGCGCGGGCGGTGATGCGTTCGGTCGCCTCGGCCAGGCCCAGGTCCTGCGGGAGGGGGCCGCGGGCGAGGTAGTAGCCGAGCTGGCGGAGCACTTCGGCGCGCACGTGCTGGGCAGCGAACACGCTGCGGCGTTCGGCGACTTCGGCCAGCGCGGCGGTGGCGATCTGTCGCTCGAAGGCGTCCGGGTCGGTCGTGTCCGGGGCCGGTTCGGCGTCGGCGGCGGTCTGCCGTACGGCGTCCAGGAGCGCCTGGGTGACGGCTTCATCGGGGCGGGCGTCGACGTCGCCGAGGGCGGCGCGGGCGGCGGTGAACCAGATCTTCTGCAGGGCGCGCAGCGGCCTGGCGGCGCTGAGCGGGGGCCGGTTGGTGACCGCGGCCTGCTGGGCGAGCGCGTACCAGACAGCAGGGGGCGGGGTGCGCTGGTGGCGGGCGTAGTAGTCGGCGATCAGGCGTTCCAGCTCGGCCCGGACCGTCTTGCCGCGGGTGGAGAACGCGTCGATGAGCTCATCGGGCAGGCCTGCGATCTCGAGGACCGGCCGCCGGCCGGGAGCGGTGATCCGCTCGCGGACCGCGAGTCCCAGACGCTCGGACACCAGCCGCATGACGGTGGAGTTGTACAGCTCGCTGATGGTCACTCCGTGGGCGAGCAGTGGCCGCGCGTCGATCGTGCGCCACTTCCCGTCCGGGCCCTGTACCCGGTTGGCGACAATGATGTGATCATGCAGATGGGGGTCGCCCGGATCCCCGCGCGCGGTGTAGTGCCGCCACCGGGCGGCGACCAGGCCGGAGGTCACCTGTTCCTGGGCGATGCTTCCCTTGCTGGACGCCCGGGTGGCCAGCACATGGTTCTCAATCCAGGCCAGGGCCGTCTCGAGCGCCTCGGTGTGCGCCGCGTCAATGACCTCGCGTATCTCCTCTCCGCCCAGGATCCGCAGGGCCTGCAGCGAGCCCTGCGGGGCGGCCACGAAACTCCAGCCCAGGCAGGGCTGACGCACGGGTTGGGTGTGCATCCGCAGATAGCCGTCAAGCTCCTCCACGGAGGCCGGACCGCGGTGAAACTCTGCACGGAAGTACTGGGCCGCGACGTGCCGGCGTATCGCGCGGCGCTGAGCGTCGGTGAGCGACCCTCCGTTACGCGCGCTGGCCTCCGCAAGGGCTTCCTCGATGCGCTCCAGCAGCGGGTCCGTGGCGGAGGGGTCACTGAACTGGGAGTAGGCGGCGCCGAGTTTCCCCGCTCGCCAGGCCTGCTTCTCGCTGTCCCCGGCAGCGATCCGATCGGCCACGATCTCGGCCGCACGCGGATGCCGGCCAAGCCCGAACAGGGATTCCGCTTGTGCCCGCAGCACCTCCTGCCCGGCCACTTGGAGGACCTCGGCGGCGCGCCCCATCCACACCCCCGGCGGGGCGCCGGCATTCAGAGAGCCGTCGGCGGCAGGCAGGGACTCCGCGCGGACCGTCTGCGCGAGCAGATACCGGTACCCCGCGGCCGCCGTCAGCTTGCGGATCTCCACTGCCACGCATCGACGCTACGAGGCGATCAGAGTTGCAAGAGATGTCATGCCGTTGTCCTGTCTTGCCCCTCCCCCATCCCGGGACAAGCCGGTGACCTGCACAGACATCAGCAGCAAGGAGCAGCCGGGGTACGGAGGTTGCCCCGGAGAACGGGGGTGGGACGACTTTCCTCCCTCCCGCTGGGTGGGCAGAAATCATCGTCGTGGCCCGTGGGGCGGGAGCGCGGGCAGCTGGCTGGGGCGAGCGCTTCGATGGGGCGGGGGTGCCGGGCGAGGCTTCCTGTGCGGGTTCCCGGCGAGGGCGGCAGAGTGCCGTCCGGGCGCAGCCCACGGTTCGGGGGCCGGTTAGGGAGTTGAGATGGTGAGGAAGCCCAAGGCGAAGGCGTCGGCTGCGGCGAACGTGGTGGCGGCGCGGGAGCGGGCGCAGCAGTTGGCGATGGCGCCGATGGCGCGGCAGCAGCGGCTGGTGGATCGGGCGACTGACTTCTTCTTGGCGACCGAGCGTCAGGACCTGGCGCGGGAGGAGGGGGAGCGGGAGATCCGGGCGATCCGTGAGCGGGTGGTGGAGCAGGTGGAGGCGGCGCGGGTGGAGGCCGGGGCTGCGGTGGTCGCGATGCTGGGTGAGGACGAGCCGGTGGGGGCGGTGGCGGAGCGGCTGGGGCTGCGGCGGGCGGATGTGCAGGAGTTGCGGCGGCTGGTGCAGGCGCAGGAGGCGGAGCGCGAGCCGGGTGCTCGGGGCGGGGTGGCGCGGTCGGCGGCGGGCCCGGGTGCCGGGGCGGCGGTGGTCGCCTCGGACGCCGTGGACGGGGGCGCGGCGGGCAGGGTACGGCCGGTCGCCTCCGGTGACGCGGGCGGGGCGCGGCCGGCCGGGGCGGCGATGAGCGGGGACGGGGCCGCGGCGGGCGCGAGGGGGCCGGGAGCGGGGGCGGTGTAGGCATGGTGTCGGGATGCGGGAGGTGTGTCCCTGGGTGTCCCTGGGCGGGGCGCGGGTGCGGCGGCGGGGGGGAATGCCGGGAAGTGTGTCCCTGGGTGTCCCTGTGTCCCTGGGCGGGGGTCAGCGCATGCCGGGGGCGGCGCCGCCTTGCTGCTGGGGCTGCTGGGGGTAGTGGCCCTGGGCGGGGTAGCCGGGGGCGGTGGGCTGGGGCGCGGCGGGGGCCTGGGGCTGGGGAGTGGGGGCTTGGGGCTGGGGGGTCATCCAGGGCGCGGCGGCGCGCTCGCCGGGGGTCTGGGGGGCGGCCGGCTGGGGGACGTACTGGGGCTGCGGCTGGGCGGCTGGCTGCGGGGCGGCCGGGGCGGGGGCCGCGGGCTGGGCGTACTGCTGCTGGGGAGCGGCGGCGTACTGCTGGACCGGCGGGGCGGGCGCGGCGTAGGGGGCGGGGACCGGGGTGGGCGTGGGGGTGAGCCAGACGTCGATGGTGTGGTCACCCGGAAGGTGGCGGGAGAAGCCGGAGTTGGCGATCTCGTACTGCGGGGTGCCGTCCCTGGTGGGGATCTGCGAGACACGGTTGACGCCGGTGAGCCAGTGAGTCATGGCGTCCGTCGCGCGGCCGGATCGGGCGTCGCGTGGCTCGGTGAAGCGGATGAGGGCGACGGTGTCGAGGATGGTGGCGAGTTCGGCGACGGTGGTGCTGGTGTCGGCGGGCCGGTTGGGCTGTGGTGCGGTGGTCACTGGCGTTTCCCCTCCCCCAGGGTGCGGGTGGTCTGTGAGGGGTGACGGTACCTGCGGGGTGGGAGGTGCGGGAGGCGCGTCCCGTGGGGCGGGAAGGAAGTGTGGGCGGGGATGCGAAACGGGCCCCGGCACGTGGGTGCCGGGGCCCGTGGGGCGGGTTCGCGGGGTTGGTCAGTAGCGGACGGGTTGGGTGAGGTAGACGGTGTAGTTGCCGGTCTGGCTCGGGCGGGTGGCGGTGGCGGTCGCGCCGGTCAGGTCGTCCTGGTAGTCGTGGCTGATCCAGGCCAGGAGGCGGCGTTCCGCTTCGTCGGCGGTGGGGGCGTCGAGGGTGTAGACGGTGGTGGCGATCTGGCCGTCGTCGTCCACGGTGGTGTCGGAGACCTTCTCGGCGTTCCAGCGGTCGGCGGGGACGGTGGGGAGGAGGTCGGCTGGGAAGCGGGTTCCGCGGCGCGGGGTGCGCTGGTCGTGTTCCAGGTGCGTCGCCCGGTGGTTGAGGTTGGTCTCCTCGCGCTGGGCGTCTGCGATCTGCTCGGCCAGGCCCTGGGGGGTGAAGGAGGCGCCGCCGAGGCGTTCGGGGAGCAGCGCGGCGAGGGCCTGGCCTATCTCGGGGTCCTCGGCCGCGATGCGCAGGGCGGCGAGGGCGTCGATGTGGTGGGAGAGGGCCTGGGCGCGGGTGCGGAGCTGCTCCGGGGTGGCTGGCGGGTGGATCGAGTGGGCGTTGGGGGTGTCGCTCATCGTGGTGGCCTTCCGGGTGGGTGCGGGGTGGTCAGGCGTTGTTGTCGGCGCGGAAGGCGGCGACGGCTTCGGGTGAGGCTGCGGAGGCTTGCGCGAGGCGCAGCGCGGTGGCGGCGTCGGGGGCGCGCAGGTGGCAGACCCATCCGCTCAGCTCGTCGGAGACGTCGTGACCGGCGGGCTTGTGTGTGCCGGGCAGGGCGGTCAGCGCGACGACGTCTACGGGGGACTCGTTCCAGCGGACGCCGGTGACGGTCCACTCGGGGTCTTCGGTCGCGTCCGGGCGGTGCGTGGGGGTGTCGTCGCGTTCGGCTTCTCTGGCGTCGGCGAACGCGATCTCGGTGACCTCGACGCCGAGGCGGCGCAGCGTGGCAGGGTCGTGGACTTCGTTGCCGAGGGAGCGGGCCGTGGTGTCGGCGGCGGCTTCGTCGTCGGCGTGGACGGTGAAGCGTACGTAGGTGGCGGGCAGGGTGAAGCTGTGCCCGGGGCGGGAGTCGGGGGTGTGGAGGGTGTGGGAGCCGATACGGACTTCGACGGCGAGCTGCCCGTCGGGGGTGGTGCGCAGCGCGGGGTGGGCGCCCTCGTCGAGGACGCCGATGTTCACGGTGTAGGTGTCGTCGATGTAGGCGCCGATGCGGAGTCCGGCCAGGGCGGTAACGGGGAAGGACTCGTCGCGGGCGGCGGGGTCGGGCGGGAGGTAGAAGGCGGCCTGGTGGAAGTCCGCGGGTGCGGGTGCGGGAGTGTGGCCGGGGTCGTCGGCGGTCTCGTCGGTGGCCGGGCAGAGGTCGCGGTCTTCGGAGTCGAACCAGTGGCCGTACGGGTTGCCTGCGTCGGGGTCGTCGAAGTACCAGGTGATGGGGGTGCCGCAGGCCCCGCAGCGGGCGGTCTGGCCGTGTCCCGGGTGGTTGTCGGCACTGGCCGGGAAGATGCGGGGGCGGGTGCGGTAGCGGCCGAGGGCGGCTCGTACGTCGGTGCCGAGGAGTGCGGGGGCGTGGAGGTGGAGCCATGTCCGGGCGGTGAGGTCGGCGGGGGCCTGGGCGAGGGCGTGGGCGAGGGTGTCGGCCGGAATGAGGGGGGTGCCGTCGGTGTCGCACTGGGCGCGGAAGACGCCGGCGTCGAAGTCGTAGGCGATGTAGGTGCCGTGCTGGGTTTCGTGGGGGTCGTTGGAGAGTTCGAAGGTGGTATTGGGAGCGGTGGTGATGAGGGCGGTGGCGAGTTGTTCGGCGGTGGCGGCGTCAGCGCGGGTGACGTAGGTGCGGCCGGGCTGGATGTCCGTGAGGGGGTGGGTGTCGTCGGCGGTGAAGTCGGTCGTCAGGTGGTGGGTGTTGAGGGCGTGGAGGACGGCGGGGAGGTCGCTGCTGGTGGTGGCGTGGACGGTGATCTGGAGGGCGGGAAGGTTGTCGTCCATGTCGGTTCCTCGTACGGGGTTGGGGCGCGGCAGGTCGACGGGGTGCCGGCGTACCGGTCCGTGCGGGACATCGACGCTCCGGTGGACCTCGCCGTCGTCGCCGTACCGGCCGAGTACGTGCCCGGT
>NZ_JBSFGB010000042.1:0-72583 GCF_053596375.1 Streptomyces sp. NPDC001709
GCGTCCGGCCGGGCCCGGCGCCGCCGCGGCGACGGAGCTGGCGCCGGCGCCCCGCAGCCAGGCGGCCTCGCTCGCGCTGATGATCGCGACCGGTATCGGCCTGCACAACTTCGCCGAGGGCCTGGCCATCGGCAACTCCGCCGCCAAGGGCGAACTCTCCCTCGCCGTGCTGCTCATCATCGGCTTCGGCCTGCACAACGCCACCGAGGGCTTCGGCATCGTCGCCCCGCTCGCCGCCGAGGGCGAACGCCCCTCCTGGGCCACGCTCTTCTGGCTCGGCCTGATCGGCGGCGGCCCCACCTTCCTCGGCACGCTCGTGGGCCAGCACCTGGTCAACGACACGCTGTCGATCGCGTTCCTGGGCCTGGCCGCCGGCTCCATCCTCTACGTCGTCATCGAACTGCTGGCGGTTGCCCGCAAGGCCGGTCTGAAGACGCTCACCACCTGGTGCGTCCTCCTCGGCCTGCTCCTCGGCTTCGCCACGGACGCCGTGGTCACCGCCGCCGGAGCCTGAGCCTCCGCGCGAGAGCAGACGCAGGCCGCTGCGGCTGAAGTACGCCGCGGCGGCTGGCCTGCTGCTCGGCGTAGCCCTGGCCCGGATCGTGCACGGGAGCCTGTCGCTGCTGACCGGGTCGGGCCGCGTACGCGGTAGCCTCGCACCGGTATCCCGCCCGTACGCGAAACCGGCCGCAGGCGTCACTCTCCGTCGATGACCGGCTGGATCTCGACCATGAAGGCCGCGTCCGCGGGACCGGCGCCTTCCTCGTCCTCCCAGACGATCACGCGCACGTGCTTCTGGACCGCGCCATGGCGGTCCCACTCGGACACCAGGTCGGTGACGACGAGGGCGGCGACGTACTCGGCGTCCTCTTTCGGATCATCGGTGGTGACGGTTCCCCGCCAACGCTCGGGATGGTCGCCGTAGGGGCGCCAGCCTTCGGAGCCGTGCGGTTCGTCCACCCGGTACACCCAGTCCGTCTCGGTGCTCATGAGCCGATCCTGTCACTTTCCCGGCGCTCGCCAGGCGGGGCGGGCTACGACTGGTCAGGGGGCGTGACCGAACCCGCTCGAGTGGATGACCCGCCCGTGGCGGCGGTGGCTCTCGGGCTCGCGGAGGAGCGCGACGAAGGCCGCGTCGTCGTTGAGGCGTCCGCGGGTATGGGCAAGCAGATCGCGTTGGATGTGGTGGAGCAGCGATTCGGGGCCGGCTTTGCTCCACTGGGCGGCCCGTGCCTCAAAGGGGTAGAAGCGGCCCTCGGCGTCGCGGGCCTCGATGACGCCGTCCGTATAGAGCAGGAGGGTGTCGCCGGGCTCGAAGGAAGCCACGTCGATGGTGTATGCCTCCGGTCCCGTCGCCGCGATCCCGAGTGGCGGCGCGGGGTGCAGGCTGGGGACGGTCAGGGTGTTACCGGGGCTGAGCAGTAGGGGAGGGGGGTGTCCGCAGCTGATCATCCGGATGCTGTGGTCGTCGTCGGGGAGTTCGAGGATCAGGGCGGTGGCAAAGCGTTCGCCGATCTCGGCGGCCGGCTCGAAGTCGGCCAGGTAGCGGGCCACGCTCTGCTCCAGCGTGGCGGCCAGATCGGGGAGAGTGGCGTGCCGATGGGCGGCCTCACGGAAGGCCCCGAGCAGGAGGGCGGCCTCGCCGATGGCGGACAGCCCCTTGCCGCGCACATCCCCGATCATGATGCGGACGCCGCCGGTGACATGGGTGGCCGCGTACAGGTCACCGCCGATCTGCGCCTCGTCCTCGGCGGCCAGATACAGGCAGGCGATCCGCACGGGGCCCATCCGCTCCGGCAGTGGCCACAGCAGGCCGTGCTGCGCCGCCTCCGCGACCGACCGCACCTGGGCCAGCTGGCGCTGGTGTCGCTCGCGCACCAGGCAGAAGAACACGATCAGCGCTGACAGCACAGCCAGGGCGAGGATCTGCACCAGCACGTTGCGCGAGAACAGCACGCCGAAATGCCAGCCGATGTATGCCTGCGCCCCCACGGTCAGGAACCCGATCAGCCCAGTCAGCCAGGGACCGGCGAACGAGGCGGTGATCGCGGGTGCGATGACCAGGAGCGGGCCGAGATGGACGTCCTCCGGGACCAATTGGTCCGCAATCGTGATCACCAGGATGAGCACGATCGGGATCAGCAACAGCGCATGGCTCGACTGCCGTGGCTGCCGCACACCAGCCAAGCCGCGCCCGGCATTCACGTCTTCCACATTGCCACCGTCGGGGACATCTGACGAACAGCAGCGGCTGTGGCCCCCGGCGAGAGGTGACCAAGGACAGCGGGAGGACCGCTGGTCAGCGGACTGTGCTCAAGCCCCTCGCGTGGAAAGCAGCCATCGTGGCCCTTCACAGCGGAACGCGTCTCGGCCCGATGCGCGCGTGGGGTCGGGTCAGGCCGGGCGGCCCAGGTCGTCGTGGATGCGGACGAGGAGTTCACGGGTTCGGGGGCCGTCGTGTTCGGCCAGCATGATCGCCTGCCACTGGCCGAGGTAGAGCGCACCATCGGTGATGGGGACGTGCAGTTCGGGGTGGGTAGCGATTACGGCGCGCAGGTGGGCGTGGCCGTTGTCCCGCTCGCCGTGCAGGGCCCGCTCCGCGGGGGTGCGGTCCTTGTCGTGGTTGTAGGGGTGGCGGCTGCTGTGCGGGAGGAGACGTTCGAGGGCCTGGCCGGTATCGGTCTCCAGGCCGACGTCGAGCTCGTTGACGAGCAGCCCGCAGGTGGTGTGCCCGCAATACACGTGCACTGTCCCCTCGGTCACGTCGGCCTCGGACACGAGCCGGTGCAATAGGCCGGTCAGGTCCACGGTGCTCTCGGGGCCGTTGGTGGTCACCTGTAGCCGGACCGTGAACATGAGGCGGCTGCCCGGAGGCATGTCCCGGCGGGCGGTTACGTTGATGCCGGAATGAGAAACGGTGGTCATGTAATCTCCAAAGCGACGGGTTCCGGTGTCTCCTCTATCCAGGGTGGATGCCGCCACGCGCACCGTCGCGAACAGCGACCCAGACAGGTGAACCACCGGGGGACCGCGGTCGGCCCGTCACCTCTAGTGACTATCCGGCTTTCATGACCCTGCTTGTTTGATCTCCTTGGGGCTGCTGTTCGCCGGGCATGCGGTGGCACCGGCGAGCGTGCGGAACCTCGCTCTGGTGAACGGCGGCGCCTCAGGCGCACTCGTTCGCAGGAGCCGTCTCCAACACCGTCCTGCTGGTCCCGGAGGGGAATGAACCCAGATTCATGACGGTGTCGCCGGTCTCCAGCCCCAGGTGGTCTGCATGCCGGGGGACAGCCCGGCGTACTCGGTCGACTCCAGGCACCGCTTAGCGTCATCGATCCCGGCGTCGTCCACGAGGCCGGTGCCCACCATGGCGGCGCGTGCCCGGTCCCAGGTCCCGGCCCAGAACCGGCTGATGGGGCTGCCGGGCACCAGGGGAGGGACATGGATCTCGGCGGCCACCGCCTCCAGCCCAGCGGCGACCATCAGCCAGGGACAGGTCGGCACCCAGGTGACATCGGTGCCTATCGTCTCCCGCAGACCGCGCCACATCGCCCGCATGGCGGTCGTGTACGGCGTCCGGGGCGCGTTCTCGGTCGTCAGGTCCACCGCATCGCTGAGCACGAGGACGCCTCCGGGTACGACCAGCGCGGCGAGCCGCTCGACCATCCGGGCGGGAGAGGGCAGGTGCATCAGCACGAACCGGGCGTGGACGAGGTCGAAGAGGCCGGGGGAGAAGCCGGGGGAGGTCGCATCGGCCTCGAGCGGGGTCAGTCCGGCGACGGGTTCCGCGGCGAGAAAACGGATGTCCCGATCGACCGCGACGACCTCGGTCACGCCCGCCTCGCGCAGCAGGAGCCGGGCCACCGTGCCCGTGCCCGCACCCACGTCCAGACTGCGCATCCCTGGTCCGGCGCCGAGCTGCCGCAGACGCGCGAACGTTGTGGCGTCGTAGACGAGTGCCCCGAGGTCGATCCGCTCCGCCTCCCCCTCGTCCTCGGGGCGGAACACACGTTCCCCGTAGAGTCCCGGCCCCGCCGATCCTCGCGGGACCCGGCCGCCGTCTTCCCGTGCCACTCCTCCATCTTGGCGGCGGAGAGCGGACCCTACACCTCGGAACCATGGCGCGGCCCGTTTTGGTGCGCGGAGCGGCAGCTCGGGTGGCAGGATCAGGGGGTGTCCGTCATCAGCAAGCTGCAGATCAAGCCCGGTCAGAGTGTCGCGGTACTGGGCAAGCCCAACGACGTCGACCTGGAGATCGAGGCCGCAGGTGACGCGGCTTCGGCCGATGCGGTGCTCGCTTTCGTAAGCACCTCCGGTGATCTTCTCGGTGCGGATGCGCAGGCAGCGCTTGCCGCAGCGCAGCGGGATGCCCTCGCTTGGGTGGCCTACCCGAAGGCCGGGAAACTCGGAACGGACCTGAACCGCGACACCCTGGCCGCCGCGCTTTCCGAGCGGGGCGTGCGGCCCGTGCGACAGGTCGCCATCGACGACACGTGGTCGGCTCTCCGGTTCCGACCCGGTGTCTGACCTCTGGCTGTGCGGCGCGCCGGAGGCGGCGGGACCCCGGCGGATTCGAGCTGGGGTGAGCCGGCCGGGCCCAGCCCGCTTCTCCCGGGGGCGTCGCAGGTCGGCCTGGAGGCGCCCTCGTACTGCCGGGGCCGGATAGGCGAACCAGCCGGCGAAGTGGGACCGTGACACCGACGCGGCGTACACACAGCGGCAGACGGGGTGCGGCGGCACCCTGGGCGCATCGGCCAGCGTCCAGGATCGGCCCAGGCGTAGGCCGCCGTCGGCGGCCGCGGTGGTCATCGCCCAGTCGGGCCGCTCGTATGCGCGCCGTCCTTTCAGCTGCCGTTGGCAATGTTCTCGGCGTCCTTGTCGGCTTTCGCGAGCGCCGCCAGGCAGTCGGCTGCGTCCTTCCGTGTCGTCGCGTCCGGGGCGTCCGGCGAGGTGCCGTCCATGGCGTACTGGGTGATCCGCGAGTTGGCGTCGCCGTTGTCCGACCGCCACTGCTCGATCAGTTCGGTCGGTTCGTTGTCGGCCGTGAAGTACGCGTCCGCCTTGCTGAAGGCGATCTGTTTCATGTCCAGGCCGACGACGGTCTTCCGGTACCAGGCCGTGAACTGCGGCCTACCGACCATGTTCTCGCCCTTGGTGAGGAAGTCGCGGAAGTCCTGGTCCTCCTTCTCCAGGATCGCCGATGCCTTCTTGCGGGCCTCGACCGTGGGCAGCTTCTTCGCCACCGCGCCATCCGCCCCCGGTCTGCGCGGGGATTGGGCGCTGGTGGCCTTCATGGGCCGCCTCAGCTGAGTCCGTCGGCGGCGGTCTTGTAGGCGGCGGCCTGCTTCGGGGTGAGGTCGTGCGAGACCCGAACGAGGACCGTGTCGTGGACGTAGTCGTACTCGGCGAGCGCGGGCATCGACTTCGTAACTGCCTGGATGTACTTCGCGCGGGATTGCGCGTCCGACGAGCTGGCGAACACCTCGACCGCACCTCCGCGTTCGACATCCCCCTGCTTGGTGCCTTCGACGTCGCTCGTCTTGATCCGGCTGTCCGTGAAGGTGACCTTCGACGTGTACTGCCCCGGCCTGCCGAGGAGGCGGTTCGGATCGTTCTCCGCTGTCACGGTGCCGGACAGCCTCGCGGCCTTGACCTGCCCGGAGAGCTTCGTGAACGCGTCGCGGGCGGTGAGCTTGCCGCTGGCCGCCGCCGCAGGCTTGGCCGGTTTCGCGGCGTTGTCCGTGGAGGTTGCCGACTTGCTGTTGCTGCAGGCGCTGAGGAGCAGGAGCGCGGCGGCGGCCGCGGCGGTGGTGATGGTGTGTCGCATGCTGGTGATGGTGGACGGTCGGCGGACGGAGGGAGGGTGATGTGGCGATTTCGTGACGATGTGTTCGAGGAGAATCGCGGTCAGTGGTGAACGTGCGGCGGTGACTTCCTTCGCGCGCCGGGCACGAACGACGTGGGACAGTGATCAAAGTGCGCATGCGGGAGGCCGCGGTCCGGTGAGTTCGGATCGCGGCCTCTCGAGCCCAACCCCCTGCTGATCAGCGCGGACGGCTGAGGAACGGGTACTCAGCGCAGGTCGACAACCGTGCGAAGCTTGCCGCTGGTCGGGGTGCGCTCGAAGGTTTCCCTTCGTACGTTCTGCACGGCGAGGGACAGCAAGCCCTCCTCCACGGCTGAGGCCACCTCCGGGACCTCGGTGGTGACCGCGGTGCGCGTGAGGTCTGGGTCGGGGGCGTACTGCTCGTCGAGCCGGACCGTCAACTCCTCCCGGTCGGTGCCGGGCGCCACCGACAGCTGTACCTCGCCGTGATACGAGAGCCGCTCCTCCAACGCCCTTACGATCCTCCGGTAGTTGACGAAGTACGTGCCCACGCGCACCACGTCGCCGTAGCGCCCGAGCAGTTCCAGGCGAGGCACGGTGCTGCCGCACGCGCATGTGCCCTCCACCGCACGTCCCAGATCACCGATCTCGTAGCGCTCCAGGCGCTGTCCGGCCCGGGCCCGGGAGGTGAACACCAGTCGTCCCGGTTCCCCCAAAGCCACCGGCCGGTCCTCCCGTGGATCCAGGATCTCCAGCGTGTGCAGGTCGGTCAGCACATGGTGGACCGAGCCGGTGGAGGACGCGCACTGGTAGCCAAGAGGTCCGAGGTCGGTGCTGCCGTAGGCCGCGGAACGGATCACCTCCACCCCGAAGTCGTCGGTGAGAACGCGGCGTTGTTCGGAGGTGAAGTGCTCGCCGCCGTAGAACACCTTGCGGATGCCGCCGTAGGCACGCAGCCGGCCGGCCTCGGCGTGCAGCAGCTGCCACAGGTAGGACGGCATGCCGAAGACGGTGTCGGCCCGGTGGGCCACCAGTGCCTCGGCGACCGTGGCGTGGTCGGGGCCTGCCGCGATCGGGAACTGGGTGGCGTTCAGTCGTTCCAGGATGGAGAAGAAGCTGATGAAGCTCCCGTACATGCCCCCGCTGTAGAAGAGGTTGGCCGCCCGGTCCCGTGCCGGGTCGAAGCCGGCCGCGAGCAGCCCGTCCGCCGCGGCGCGCATCTGGTTGTCGTAGTCGTCGCAGGTGAACACCGACAGCGCGGGTGCGCCCGTGGAGCCCCCGCTGCGGAAGTACAGGTGCGCGTGGCGCGGATCCAAGGTCGCGAGCGCGCTCTGCACGCCCTCCTTGCCCAGAAGCGGTGCGTCCGGCGCGGGCGGCAGTACGAGGGGTGCCGTCAGGTCGTCCAGACAGGGCACCGTACGGAGGTCCGTGTCCGCGGCGCGCACGCTCACCCTGCGGCTGTAGCGCTGCAACGCGTAGACGCCGTCGTGCGGTTCGCCTTCGTAGCTCTCCAGCATGGAGCCGACCGGGGTGACGCGGGTGACGCCCGCGGCGAACATCGCGCGGGAGAGCGCGGCCACCTCCGCACGGTCGCCGCCGATCGCGGCGGTCTGCAGGTAGCGGCGCATGGGCCGCAGGGTCGCGGTGATGGCGTGCCGGGGGAGCGGCTTGACCCAGACGCTGCGGTGCAGCGGGGAGGCGTCCAGTGCGGGGCGCGCGTCGGCCAGGACCCGCCAGGAGCCGTCCTCGGCGGCGAACACACGGGTGAGGCCCAGGTGTTGTTCGAGCCGGGCGAGCTGCTGCACCGTGGTGATCTCCGCCTGCTCGGCGGGATCCGGCGAAGGCGCCTCGCGCCCGTCGGACACCTTCGCCAGTCGTTCGGCGAACCGGCCGGCGAACGCGAAGAGTTCCTCGGTGTCCTCGGTGTCGAGGTACACCACCTGCGGGCTGGAACACGCCTGCTGCTCCAGTCGGCAGACGTCTTCGGCGAGCGCGTCGAGCACGCCGTCCTCGGACGCGGCCTGCCGGGTCAGGTAGGCGAAGGAGATCCGGTGGCCCCATTCGACCACCCGGCAACCGGGCTGGGCCAGTTCGCCCGCCGCGCGCACCGCGTCCTCGCCGCCCCACACCGCGATCGCGTCGGCGGGCCCGCAGAGCGCCTGAAGCCACTCGCGGCGCGCGGAGGAGAAACGCAGGGCGACGACGTGCTCGGCGATCAGCCCGGACGGGTCGGCCGCACCGAGCGCGGCGAGCACGTCGAGGGCGAGGGCCGAGTCGGAGCTGCTGGTCTTCAGTACGTTCAGGTTGCCCGCCAGCAGGCCCTCGACGACGCTCAGCGGTGCCACGGCCGCGGCGTTGCCCGGCGCGATGTGCACCAGCAGGCCGACGGGTGCCCAGGCCTCGTACACCGTCTCGCGGGCGTCCGGCCGGGTCAGCCGTTCCGGGCGCAGGCCGCCCAGCTCCCGCCGCAGCTTGCGCTCCAGCGCCTCGCGGGTGAGGGCGGTCGCCAGCTCGGCCAGCACGGCCGCGGCCTCGTCCGCGGGCAGCTGCCCGGCCAGCCGGCCGTACAGGGCGGAGGCGGGATCGGCCAGGTCACGGCTGACCGTGGCACAGGCGCCGAGCACCACGTCGGTGGGCAGGGGACGCGTGAGGACCTGCCCGGCCAGCTCGGGCAGAGCGGCGAGCCGCCGGCCGGCCTCGGCGTCGTCGACGAACTCGCCCTGCCAGAGGTGGAGTACGGGGTGGTCTACGGAGCTGGTCACGACATTCCCTTCATCAGTTCGGCGGCGGCGACCGCGCAGCTGCGGTTGCGGCTCACCCCGGCACGGCCGTGCACGGTGAACCAGTCGGTGGACAGCGGGCAGGGACACTCCTCGCCGGGGTGCAGCGACGCGAGGTCGCCCATCACCACGCTGTGCGCGGGCACCGAGGTGATGTAGGGGCTCACCAGGTGCAGGAAGCCACGCTCGCCGTACGGCAGCGGACGCAGCGTCCCGGTGGCACGGACGGCTGCTCGTGACCACACCGGCACGTGCAGCCGGTGATGGGCACACTCGACGTACGGCACACAGTGCTCGACGGAGCCGAACGTGTCGCGGACACGTTCCGCGGGAATCCCGAGGCGATCGCTGACCTCGCCGTAGAAGGCGTCCTTGCCGATCTGCCGGTCGGCGTGCCCCTTCCAGCCGCCGCCGAGCACCACCAGCGATCCCTCGGGCAGCCGCAGCGGCGGCAGCCCCATCGCCCGCATCCGCTCCAGGGTGAAGTACAAGAACGCGGGGAAGCCCAGGATGCGCACCGGTACGTCGTCCTCGGCGTAGCGCTGGAGCGCCGCGATGCAGCCGTTGACGTCGAACTCGTGGCCGCTGCCGGTGTGCCGCAGGGCGTGCGTGGTGTGCCGGGCCGGGGCGAAGTCGCACAGATAGTTGTCGGTGAACGACGTGCCCAGTTTCAGCGCCGGAGCCGGTTCGTAGCTGTACAGCAGGTAGTTCACCGGCTGTTCGGGGGTGATCCAGCCGTAGTGGTCGAAGATCCGGGCCACCATGCGCTGCGCCGAGCGGATGGTCCACTCGTCGAAGAACATCTGTGACTTCTGGCCCGTGGTGCCCGAGGAGGTCAGGTGCAGGAACACCTCGTCGCGCGGGATCGAGAGCACCTCATGACGCTTGAAGAAGGCGGCGGGCACCAGCGGGGTGCGTACGCCGTCGCCGACCGTGGGAGCCGGTGTCTCGGCCGGGTCCTCGAGCAGGGCGGCGAAGAAGGGGGAGCGGCGGGCGTGCCAGGCGTTGGCCTCCGCCATGGCGGCGGCGAACAGCCCGTCGGTGCCGGGGCCGTCGGCGTACGGCTCCGCCAGGTCGCACAGGCGCTGCACCTGGCCGAGCACCGCCGGGTCGGGAACCTCGACGGGAGCGAGATGGGGTTTCATCGGGACACCTCGTGAAGGGGCAGGTAAGTGGTGGTCCAGGCACTCAGATAGGCACCGAGGTACGGCTGGAGCAGCGGGCTGACGGCGGTCGTACGGAAGTCGATCTGACGGCTGGTGCGCGAGAGCACGACGTAGTCGTGGAGCCGGTCGTGGACGCGGCGCATCGCGGGGTAGACCGCACTCGGTACGAATCCCGAGGCGAGGAACACCTCCAGCGCCTCGGCGTCGGCCAGCGGCAGCAGCGCCTCGACATAGTCGGCGCCGGCCCGCGTGACCGACGCGATCAGCGCCTCCAGGGTGCCCGCCACCGCGGACGGACGGGGATGGACCGCGACCAGCGCGCAGCTGGCCGCGACGGGATCGAGGTCGGCATACGCCTCGAAGCGGCCGTCGGCGGCCACCAGGACCGCGTTGGGCGTGTGCAGCGGGAAGAAACGGTCGTCGGGCGCGGGGAACAGCTCCAGGAAGCGCCGCCGCACGAAGGCCGGGGCCGCGATCAGCTCGATCGGCTCGGCGCCGGCGGCGGCCGCCGTCCCGCGGCAGGGGGCAGGCCGAGTATGGGTGTAGTCGATGCCGACGCCGCGGGAGGCGGCGGACAGCAACGCCGACAGCCGCTCGGGCACGCTCGCCACGGGCTCACGGCGCTCCAGCACACCGTCGGCGTAGCGGGCGAACAGCGCGAGGGTCTCGCAGCCCTCGACCTCGACGGCGTTCGGCAGCAGGCCGAGCGGCCGGAATCCGTTGCGTACGACGACCTGCTGCGGACCTTCGGTGACCAGGCGGACGGTGGCGTACACCGAGTCCAGCAGGCCCGTGGCGAAGGCTTCGTCGCAGACCGCTCCGGTGAGCCGGGAAGCCAGACCGCCGCCGCGGTGGCCGGGGTGCACCGCGAGGCCGACCAGTTTGCCGATGTGGCCGCCCGGTTCGGTCAGCACGACAGCGGAACCCACCAGGTCGCCCGTGTGGGTGCGAGCGGTGAGCCAGTGCGCGGTGCCGTCGGTGATCAGCCGGCGCATGACCACCGGGTCGCTGCCGAGCGGCACCGGGTAGCCGTGCCCGTACACCTCGAAGTACAACTGCCGCAGCTCGGCGATGTCCTGGACGGACGCGGGGGAGAGCACGGCGTTCACGAGGCTTCTCCCGCCGGTACCGGCGTCGCCGTTTCCGGGCTGCGCGGCCCGGCGGTGTTCGCGCGGCTGCCGAGCCACCACAGGGCCACCGCGACCGGCACGAGTCCCGTGCCCTGCGCCAGGCACAGCGTCCGGGCGGTCAGCTGGTCGCCCAGTGCGCCGAACACGAGCGAGGACAGCGGGAACGTGGCGCCCAGCACTGCCTGCATGACCGCGAAAAAGGCCGGTTTGTCGTCGGCGGGCACCATCCGCTGGCACAGCGCCACGAACCGTACGCCGATCACACCGAGGCACCAGCCGGTGACGGCCATCGAGACGACCGCCACCGCGTGGTCGGCGAACAGCCCGGGCAGACCGAAGGCCGTGGCCATCACCATCAGGCACAAGCTGCTGACGGATACCGGACGGCCGGGCAGGCGCCCGCCGGTGAACGACCCCAGCAGGGTGCCCGCACCGAGGGCCGTCTCCAGCGAGGCGACGGTCGAGCCGGTCGCGTGCAGCACCTCCCGGGTGTACAGCGGCATCACGACGTAGACGGCGGTGGTGAAGATGTTGGCGGCGGCGAAGCAGACCAGCACACGGCGGATGAACGGCAGACCGGCCAGTACCCGGCGCAGGGTGCGCCGCTCGGGGTCCGGGCCGTTTCCGGCTCCACGGTGTGGAAAGCGCGTGGAGCCGATCAGCAGGGCGGCGAGCAGGTACGCGGCGCCGCAGGCGGCCGTGACACCGGCCAGTGCGCCCGCATCGACGACGAGGGGGCCGAGCAGTCCGCCGCACAGTCCGGCGACGGACTGGGTGGACAGTTCGAAGCCGGTGGCCGACTCGATGTCGGCGTCCTCGACGAGTTCCGGCACCGAGGTGGTCAGACAGGGGTCGAAGACGGCCTGACAGCCGGCCAGCACCAGCCCCACCGCATAGACGGCGGCCATGGGCAGGGCCCCGGCGCAGGCCAGGACAGCCGCCGTCACGGCCACCACGCCCGCCACCATCGCCGCGCTCGCCAGCACCCTGCGGGGTGCGTGCCGTGCGACGATGCGGGCGATCACCGGGGCGAGAGCCACCGCGGGCACGGTGCTCACCATGAGGAACACGCCGGAGTCGAGCCCGCGGTGCTCGCCGCCCGCGAACCCGACGAGCCACCAGACCGCGCCGACCTGGAACATGCGGCTCGCGGCCTGGGTGAGCAGCTGACCGGCCCAGACCCGGCCGAAGGACGGATTGCGCAGGACGAGCGGCAGGCGCCGTGCGCGCGCCGGCGCCGCGCTCACGTGTGCGGCCGTTCGTCGACGACCCGGATGAGCTTGCCCGAGCGGGAGTTCACCGCGAGATCCTGGTGCCGCACCCATTCGACGCCGATCGGGTTCACAAACCCGGAGGTGGTCGCGCTCGCGTAGAAGGGCCGCTCGGTGAGGACCGCCGCTACGACGGACTCCCCAAGGGCGGCAGGCGCCTTCCCGGGATCTGCGACCGCGAGCCGCAGCACCAGGCCGTCCCGGCCGGCCCGCCGCCGCACCACGAGCTGCACACCGGTCACCTCGCCGTGGGTGTCGGCGGCTGTGACGACGTCATGGACGTCCTCGGTGTAGAGAGAGACGGGGCCGACCCGCACGCCCTCCTCGGCGCGCCCGAGGATACGGAAGACACCCGCGTCCCGGTCCACCCACTCGGCCCGGTCGCCCGCCGGATAGCGCAGCACGGGCATGAGTCGTCTGCGGAGATCGGTGACGACCAGCCGCCCCGGCACGCCATGGCCGCCAACGGGTTCGTCGCTCTCGTCACAGAGGATCTCGACCACCGTCTGCGGTGTGAACGCGCGGTGCACGCGCGGATCCCCGCCGGGTACGGCCTCGCCGAGGAGGCCCGCGTCGACGCTCGCATATCCCAGGGAGCGAGGCTCGCCGTTCGGGAACGCCTGCCGGAGCAGCGGGAGTTGGTCTGCGAAGAGGCATTCCCCGCCGAAGAAGAGAAGCTCCACGTCCGGAAGGGCCCGGCCTGCGTCGGCGAGGCGTTCGGCGAGCGAGCACAGGGTGGTCGGGGTACCGGCGACGACCTGGACCCGGAACTCCTCCAAGGTCGCCGCAGTGGATTCCCAGGGTGTCGCGCCGCCGATGGGCAGACGGACGTTGGCCACGGGGGAGCGGTGCAAGGAGTCGAGGACGAAGCTGAAGCTCGCGTAGAGGTCGCCCGCGTAGAAGAGATCGGCTACCCGGTGACCGGGCCGCAGCCCGGCATGGACGAGCCCGGCGCCGAACGCGGTGGTGAATTCACGCCATTCGGTGCGGGTGTAGTAGGAGAACTTCGGCGAGCCCGTGGTTCCGCCGCTGCGGAATACGACCCCTTCGTTCAGGGGAGCGGTCAACAGCCGGTTGTTCCGGGGCGAGTTGGCCCGCCAGAAATCGGCCTGGGGTACCACCGGGAGATCTGTGAGACGCGTCACGTGATCGGCCAGGTGAGCGTAGAGCTCGCGGTAGAAAGGCGAGTTGTGCCGGGCGAAACGTATGAGTTCCGCAATTGGTTGAACGGGCATCAATTCCTGCTCGAAGGCGTGGACCGCCGGCACGGGAAAGGCCGACGGGGTGCGAAGGGATGGGCCCATGACGTGGACTTTGTTCGCGGAAGGTGTGAGAGAGGGGGGCGCCCGTGAAGGGCGGGTGCCCGGAGGTGAGTTTATCTCACCATTCGGAACGGGATTGCGCCAACTGGCCACCCGTGGCAAGGGCATTGGTGCGCATGGACGAGTCGTGGAGGCCTTTGGTTCCCGGGGGGCCGGAGACGGTGGTCACATCCATCTGTCGCCTATAACCGCTTTTTGAGGGTGGTTCAAGGAAGCCTTATGGAAATCCGGCCACCGGCAATCCGCACCATGGCGTGAATGCGACTCCATCTGATCTAAAGAATGGGAAAAATAAGGGTCCGCCGGCGGCCCGCATGGCGGGTTCGGCGCGGCGGACGCGCCCGGCGCTCGGCTGCCGGGCCACGACGACGTCGTACGCCACCCGTGCAGCGGTCCCCGGGCCGGCCGGGATTGCCTGTCGAAGAAGTGTTATCCGGGGCGCGTCGAGAGGTCTCCCAGGTATCGGACACAATCGTGCGGTCTCGAGGACAGGAAGCATGGGTATGAGCACGCAGGACGCGATGGAGACGGCGGCGCTGGTCACGGCCGCCCGAGAGGGCGACACACAGGCACAGGACGCCTTGGTCGGCGCGCACCTCACCCTGGTCTACAACATCGTGGGCCGGGCTCTGAACGGCTCGGTGGACGTCGACGACGTGGTGCAGGAGACCATGCTGCGGGCCCTGGACGGGCTGGGCGGACTGCGTACTCCCGAGCGTTTCCGGTCGTGGCTGGTGGCCATCGCGATGAATCAGGTCCGGGAGCACCGGCAGAATCGTCTCTCCGCCCCCGGCGGGGTGGAGGAGGCAGAGGATCTGGCCGATCCGGGTGCCGACTTCGTCGATCTGACCGTCGTCCAGCTCCAGCTCACCGGGCAGCGCCTGGAGACCGCCCGGGCGACACGCTGGCTGGAGCCCGACGACCAGGAACTGCTGTCCCTGTGGTGGCTGGAGTGCGCCGGCGAGCTCACGCGGGCGGAGGTGGCCGCGGCTCTGGACCTCTCGCCGCAGCACACAGCGGTCCGGGTCCAGCGGATGAAAGCGCAGCTGGAGGCGGCCCGCGTGGTGGTACGAGCGCTCGACGCACGGCCGCTGTGCGAGGAGCTGCGGACCGTGCTGGCTTCCTGGGACGGCAGGCCCTCGGCTCTGTGGCGCAAGCGAATAGCCCGGCACGCTCGCGGCTGCACGCGCTGCAGTGGGTTGTGGAGCGGACTGATGCCCGCGGAAGGGCTGCTGGCCGGTCTGGCACTGATCGCTGCGTCACCCGCGCTGCTCGCCTTGGTCTCTTCTGGTCCGGCAAGGCTTGCGCCGGCCGGCGCGGTCGCACCGCTCGACAGCCCCGGGGCCGGCACGGGATCGGGCTCGGGAACCGGACGGCGTGGCGCACAGGGCCGGACCGGCTCGCGCAGCCAGTCCCGTCGGCGTCGGCGCATGCGCCGACGGGCCGTCGGTGGCGCTGTCGTCGCGGCCTGCGTGGCGGGCGGCGGCCTGTATTACTTCGGTACCGACTCCGGCACCAGTGCCGACCGCGTGAACGCCGAGCGAAGTGCGGCCATCCCCGTCCTGGACCGCTCCACACCCGGCGCCGCGGACGGATCGCCGTCGTCCTCGCCTTCCGCGTCACCGTCCCCGTCCGCGACCAAGCCGAAAAAGGCGAGCACCGCGAAGCCGGCGAGTCCTACCGCGAAGATCACACCCTCAGCCCCGAAACCCACCCGCAAGACTCCTGCCCCGGCACACACAACGCAGCCTCAGCCGGATCCGAGCGGCGTCGTCGGCCAGGTGGTCGCGCTGGTGAACAAGGAACGGTCGGCCGCCGGCTGCGGTCCGCTCACCGAGGACCCGCAACTGCAGAAGGCGGCCCAGGGCCACTCCGACGACATGGCCGCACGCCACTTCTTCGACCACACCAACCCGGACGGTGCGGATCCCGGGCAGCGCATCACCGCCGCCGGCTACCGCTGGTCCACCTACGGCGAGAACATCGCCCAGGGCCAGCAGACCGCCGCAGCTGTCATGGAGTCCTGGATGAACAGCCCCGGCCACCGGGCGAACATCCTCAACTGCTCCTTCAAGGACATCGGCGTGGGCGTCCACAAGGGCGCGGGCGGTCCGTGGTGGACACAGGACTTCGGCGCCAAGATGTGACACATCGCCGATGCGGCCTCGGCACAGCCGGAGCGGCAGGCTCGGTGGCGGTGGCGGTGGCGGTGGCGGTGGCCGGTGGCGGTGGCGTGGGCCGGTCGTAAGGCGCGTAAGGCGGGGGCGCGTTCGTCCGAGGCCGCCGGCCGAATTCGCGCCGGGGCACGGGTTCCGTCCCAGCCAAAGAGCCCGCCGGGGGTGTGCCACCCTGGGCGGCCTCGGCCAGGTCGCCACTGCCGATGGCGCGTCCCGTACCGCTGCAGGTGATACGGCCACCCGACACGCGACCGCGCCCGGACCGCAGGTCGGCGCCCGTACTGCGCACGTCCCGGTGTCCTGCTGCAGGTGCGGGTCAGCCGGTGCCGAGGGCCGTGAGGAGACGGGCGCAACGGGCTGTCATCTCGGCCGCGGTCTGGTCCGGGTGATCGGACCACCAGCGCATCACGGCTGTCACGGCGTACTGCCAGACGTGGTTGAGGAGTTGATGGTCCAGCGGGTCGTCGTGCCCGGCATGGGTGAGGAGCCCGGTCGCGCCCGCGGCGCCCATGGTGGCGAGCCGCCCGCGGTAGTGGTTCACGGCGTCGCGCAGCTCACCGGCCGGCGGCAGCGCGGGATCGTAGAGGACGGACCATGCGTGCCGGCAACCTTCGACCGCGGTGAAGATCGCCGAGAGGGTGTCCAGTGCGTGACCGGTCGTTCCGCTGCGGGAGCGGGCTGCGGCCACGGCCTCCACCAGGAGCCCGCCCACCCGGTGCACGCAGGCGAGGTACAAGCCGTCCTTGGACTCGAAGTAGCTGTAGATCAGAGGCTTGGAGATGCCCGCGCGCCGTGCGACGGCGGCGACGGAGACACCCGCGTAGCCGTGTTCGCCGAACTCCTCCACGGCCACGTCGATGATCTGCCCCTCCCGGTCGGCACGAGAGACGCCCTTGGTTCCGGCCTTGCCCATGACCGCACTCTAGTCCACCATGTGACCGCTCGGTAATTTACCCATGGGTCAATTCGAGGAGTCGAGGTCGTGACACGGTCCTGGTGGGGATGGGGAAACGTCGAGGACGCCGTGCGCGGCGCCGAACTCGAGACGCTTCTGACGCGTGTGCGGGCGCTGATGCCGGGCGAGCTGACCGATCACGAGCCACCGGACGTCTCCTCGCTCGACCTGCCCAGGCCCCGCGTCACCCCGCCGGCCTCGCTCGCCGGCCTGTGCTCGGCGGAACCGGAGGACCGGGCCGCGCACGCGCACGGCAAGGCGTTCCGGGACGTGGTGCGCAACCTGCACGGGGATCTGCGCCGTGTGCCGGACCTCGTCGCCCGGCCCGCCGAGGAGCGTGACGTGATCGATCTCCTCGACTGGTGCAGCAGCGAGGGCATCGCCATGGTGCCGTACGGCGGTGGCAGTTCGGTCGTCGGTGGCGTCGAGCCGCGGTGCGACGGTCACCCCGCCGTGGTCACCGTCGATCTCGGGCGCATGAACCGGGTCCTGGAGATCGACCGGACGAGTCGTGCCGCGCGGATCCAGGCCGGTGCCCTGGGCCCGCACCTGGAGAACCAGCTTCGCCCCGACCGGCTGACGCTGCGTCATTTCCCGCAGTCCTTCGAGTTCTCCACGCTGGGCGGCTGGCTCGCCACCCGCGCCGGCGGCCACTACGCGACGCTGTACACGCACATCGACGATCTGGTCGAGTCGATGCGGGTGGTGACCGGGGCCGGAGTGAGCGCGTCGCTGCGGCTGCCGGGCTCCGGCGCCGGACCGTCACCGGACCGGCTCTTCCTGGGCAGCGAGGGATCCCTGGGCATCATCACCGAGGCCTGGATGCGCCTTCAGCAGCGCCCCCGTTGGCGCGCCAGGGCATCCGTGCGGTTCGGTCACTTCACGGCGGCGGTGGCAGCGACCCGGGCGATCGCGCAGAGCGGGCTCAACCCGGCGAACTGCCGTCTCCTCGACGCGGCCGAGGCGCTGATGAACGCCGGCGTGAGCGTCGGCGGCGGTCTGCTCGTCCTCGCCTTCGAGTCGGCGGACCATCCCGTCCGTCTCGACCTGGAGCGGGCTGTGGAACTGTGCCGTGACCACGGTGGAGAGCCTGCCGTCGACACCGCCGAGGAGCCTGACGGGGACTTGGCGGGAGCCTCGGAGAGGGCCTCCACCGGTGACACCGCCGCGGAGACCTGGCGCTCGTCGTTTCTGCGGATGCCTTACCAGCGCGACGCCCTGGCCCGGCACTCGATGATCGTCGAGACGTTCGAGACGGCATGCACCTGGGACCGCTTCGAGGTCCTCCACCGGACGGTCACCGAGGCAGCCCGGCAGGCCATCCACGAGGTCACCGGAACAGGAGTGGTGACCTGCCGATTCACCCACGTCTACCCCGACGGGCCGGCGCCGTACTTCGGCGTGTACGCGCCGGGCCGCTGGGGCAGCACCGTGGCCCAGTGGGACCACATCAAGGACGCCGTGTCCGAGGCGATCCACGCCTGCGGCGGTACGATCACCCACCACCACGCGGTCGGGCGCGACCACCGGCCCTGGTACGACCGCCAGCGCCCTGCCCCATTCGCCGTAGCACTGACAGCCGCCAAGGCCGCGCTGGACCCGGCCGGCATTCTCAATCCCGGTGTCCTTCTTCCTGCGTCCTGACCCCGGCCACTCCTCGGAATCCCGGGTCTGCACGGCCAGAGCGACGGCCGGGCGTGGCTCTTGCAGCGGGACGGCGCCGAGGGCAGCTTCCCCATGGGTGACCATGTGGCAGTGACAGGGCGGGTACGGCGTCCTGCGGCGGGGTCCTACGCCCTGCGGCGGGCGTCCTGCGGAGGGCGGCGGGCGCGGCGGCGCCAGGCCGCCGTGCCGCGCGGTCCGGGTCACGTCTCACACAGCGGCGCATAGGCAGCCGCGTCCAGGCCGAACGTCCAGGCGACTCCCTGGCGCGCCGTACGGGTGGCCGGCGGTACACGCAGCCAGTAGGTGCGATGCGAACCGTCCGGCTCGGGTGTGGAGTTGAGCACCTCGACCATCACCACGGGCTCGTCCCCGACGAGGTCGATCCGCCACAGCGTGCCGGTCTCGTCCCGGTGCACCGGGCGGGCACCCGAGTCGGCCAGATAGCGGTCGTAGCCGTAGAACTCCAGCATCACCCGCCGCAGTTCGGCGTTCTCCTGCGACCGGATCCGCTCCGGCGTGAGCGTGCGCAACTCCTCGACGAAGGACGCCTGGACGGGCATGCCGCGCCACGCGTGGAGGGCGAATCCGTCGGGGAAGGCCAGGGCCGGTCCGTCGCCGCGATCGAGCCGGCCGGCCTCGTCCCGGTGAAGCTCCGAAGGCCGCTCGCAGACGACGGCCACCTTCTCGAACGGCCACCACCAGCCCGCGCTGCGGCACACCTCGGCGAGCCCGTCGAGCGGGCCCTCCCGGGCGGGGAACGCCGCGAGCCATGGCGCGTCATGCTGCCCCAGGACGGCATCCAGCAGGACGAGCCGCACCTCCGCGCCCCCGCCGAGCTCGTCCAGCACGCCTGTCCTGATCCGGTCGACGAGCGCCTGGGTGAGATCCCACAGCCGCCCACCGGTGGCCGCCCAGCGCGCGGCCCATCCCGCGGCACCCAGTTCCCCGTGCAGCCGTCGTCGCTCAGCCGCCCACGGCGCACTGCGCACCACCTCGCGCACACTTCTGCCCTTGTCCTGCAGGGCCCGCACCAGCCCGACGCCCTCGCGAGGGGACCTCGCCCACACCACACGCTCCGGCTCGGGCAGCCCCGCCAGCCGGTAGGCCAGACGGACCCCGGCCTCGGCCCTGTACCGGTCGGCCGGAGCCGTCGAGGCGGCCCGCGCCCGCCACTCGGCCACCGCGTCCCTCTCCGTGCCCGCACGCGTCATCGCCGGCGTCTCCAGCTCGGTCACCGTCCGCTCCCCCTGCCTCAGTCCGCCACGATCCGCACCGACCCCGGCACGTACTCCCGTTGCCGGATCACGCGGTACCACCCCGCGGGCAGCGCTATCGCCGCATGCTCCTCATGAACGACCCTGCCGCCCTTGGGAAGATGGAGCAGCATCGGCCCGAACGGCCCCGTCTCACGCACCAGATCGCCCGGTCCCACGACGGCGTGCGCGTGGCCCGTGACCTCGCCCAGCGCCAGAACCAGCCGGCCCCGCCCGTCCCTCCGCTCGCGCGGCGCGAGCGCCACATGCACCGGGATCGCTTCCCCGGCCACTGGCACGAGCAGGACGTCTCCCTGCCGATACATGACTGCTCCCTTCCCCCACGGTGCGAGCCGCACCGCCTCCGTGACAACGACAGTAGGGCCCGCCACTGACAACACCCCCGAAGCCGCCCCCAGGCCCGCGCTGTCAGTGCCTGTTGGTAGAACTGCCGACATCAGCACACGTTCGATTCCAGCTCCGGGAGCAGCCGCATGACCATCGGTGACCACCTGCAGTCCTTCCACGGGCTGCCCGTGTATCCCTTTCCCGGTCCGGGCGCGAAGCAGGACCTGCCCGAACCGGAGGGGTTCGCCTGGCGCATCACCGCCGATGTCTACGACGCCGAGGAGGAGTGGACGGCTGCGTTCGCCCGTTTCCTGGACGTCGTCGACACCTCGCGTGTGCGCGCTGTGATCGTCGGCGCCTGGGGAGAGGCGTACGAATCCGACTCGGCCCCCGTCATCGAGGCGCTGCTGGCCGCACGGGACCGCCTCCCCGCCCTGCGCGCGGTCTTCCTGGGCGACATGGTCATGGAGGAGAGCGAGATCTCCTGGATCCAGCAGACCGACGTCACCCCGCTCCTGGCAGGATTCCCCGAGCTGGTGGAGTTCGGCGTGCGCGGCGGATCGGAGCTGGAGTTCCCCGCCGTACGCCACACGGGTCTGCGCCGCCTGACGATGGAGGCCGGCGGACTGCCCGCACAGGTGGTACGCGGCGTGGGAGCGAGCGACCTGCCCGCGCTGGAGCACCTCGACCTGTGGCTGGGCACGCCCGACTACGGCGGCGACTGCGAGGTGACGGACCTCGAACCCCTCCTGTCCGGGGCCCGTCTGCCCCGCCTGCGCCATCTCGCCCTGCGCAACAGCGAGATGCAGGACGCCGTCGCCGCGGCCCTCGCCTCCGCTCCGGTGGTGGCCCGCCTGGAGACGCTGGACCTCTCCATGGGAGTCCTGACCGACGAGGGCGCGGCAGCCCTTCTCGGCGGCCAGCCCCTCACCCACCTCAAGAAGCTCGACCTGCACCACCACTACATCAGCGAGCCCTTCCTGGACCGCATCCGCCAGACCTTGGAACCGGCCGGCGTCGAGCTGGACCTCGACCGCGACGACGCCGAGGAGGACACGGACGGCGACGGAAGCGTGTGGCGCTATGTGGCCGTGGGTGAGTGAGTGACCCCGCACCAGGCAGAACCCAGCGCGCTGCGGACCGGCGCCGCGCGCTTCGCGGTGGTCGGAAATCCCGAGAACCGGCGCGTCGCGTTCTTCGACCGCGCCGTGCGCGCGGCCGGGCTGC
Organism: Streptomyces sp. NPDC001709; assembly: GCF_053596375.1. NCBI lineage: Bacteria > Bacillati > Actinomycetota > Actinomycetes > Kitasatosporales > Streptomycetaceae > Streptomyces > Streptomyces sp. NPDC001709. The sequence continues at coordinate 21,122 of NZ_JBSFGB010000042.1, forward strand.
CCGCCCCGCGCGTCCTCCCCTGGGCGGACGTACTGCGCGGGGACGGCGGCGAGTTCGAGCCGGACGAGATCGTCCGGCTCGACTCCCCGGGCGAGAACGCGGAGGTCGACCGGATGCTGCGCGGCTCCCAGGACCCGACCCGGGTGGAGGGTTCGGCCCGCTGGTACGCGACGCTGATGTCGGTGGTGCGGACCCTGCGCGGCGGCATCCGTCTGGACGACCCGGACGAGCTCGCCGTGCTGTTCGACAAGCGTCGATGCCACGCCGTGCTGTCCGCGGCGGGGGTGCCGGTTCCGGCCTCACCCACCTCCGGCGCCGACGCGCCGCCGGTCCACGGCTGGGACGACGTCCGGGGCCTGATGAGGGAGCACCGGATGCCGCGACTGTTCGTGAAGCTCGCCCACGGCTCGTCCGCTTCCGGCGTGCTCGCCGTCGAGTCGGCCGGCGGCGGCCGGATCCGGGCCACCACCTCCGTCGAACTCTCCCCGGACGGGCGCCTGTTCAACTCCCTCCGCGTCCGCCGCTACGACGACGAACGCCAGATCGCGACCGTCGTCGACGCCTTGGCGCCCGACGGCCTGCACCTGGAGCGCTGGCTGCCCAAGGCCTCGCAACACGGGCGCGCCGCCGACCTGCGGGTCGTCGTCGTGGCCGGGAGAGCCACCCACGCCGTGGTGCGCACGAGCACCTTTCCGCTGACCAACCTTCACCTCGGGGGCCGCCGCGGAGACCTCGAGGCCGTCCGCGCGGCCGTGGAGACAGCGGGAGCCCGCTGGTCGGACGTCCTCGACGTGTGCGAACGGGCCGCGGCCTGCTTCCCGCGCACCCTGTGCGTCGGCGTGGACCTGCTGCCCGCGATCGGCTGGCGCCGCGTGGCCGTCGGCGAGGTCAACGCCTTCGGTGACCTGCTGCCCCGCCTCACCGGTCTGCCCGGCAGCGGCGCCGAGCGCCAAGACACCTACGCGGCGCAGGTCGCGGCCGTCCTGGCCCGGCATGCCCCCACGCACCACCCGCAAGAGAACGGAACGGGAACCACCCATGCCATCGCCTGACCCGACGCGTCCCCACCCGCCTGCGGGCCCGGCCGGGGAGCCGGACATGAACCGGATCGTCGGCAGCCACGACCTCCTGCTCGTCACCCTGGACACCCTGCGTCACGACGTGGCCGCCGAACTCGCGGCGGAGGGCCGCATCCCCCAGCTGGCCCGCCACCTGCCCGGCGGCCGCTGGGAGGAGCGGCACGCCCCGGGCAGCTTCACCTACGCCTCGCACCAGGCCATCTTCGCCGGATTCCTGCCGACGCCGGCGGCTCCCGGCCCGCACCCGCGTCTGTTCGCCGCGCGCTTCGCCGGCAGCGAGACCACCGCGAACGGCACCTATGTGTACGACACCCCCGACCTCGTCTCCGGCCTCGCCAAAGCCGGGTACCACACCGTGTGCATCGGGGGAGTGGGCTTCTTCAACAAGCAGGGTCCCCTCGGCTCGGTCCTGCCGGGGATGTTCCACGAGTCCCACTGGCGGCCGGAGTTCGGCGTGACGTCCCCCACCTCCTTCGAGTCACAGGTGACGTGCGCCGAGCAGGTCGTACGCCGGCTCCCCGCCGACCAGCGTCTCTTCCTCTTCGTCAACGTGTCGGCGCTGCACCAGCCGAACTGGTTCCACCTGGCCGGCGCGACCCGCGAGGCCGGCGACACCCGCGCGAGCCACGCCGCGGCGCTCGCATACGTGGACCGGCACATCGGCCGACTGTTCGCCGCCGTGAGCAGCCGCCGCCGCTGCTTCGCCATCGTCTGTTCCGACCACGGCACCGCCTACGGCGACGGCGGATACACCGGACACCGCCTCGGTCACGAGTCCGTGTGGACCGTGCCCTACGCGCACTTCTTCCTCGACCCCGGCCCTGCTCCCCGCACCGGCCCGGACGATGAGGGCACGACCGCCGGGGCCGCCCGATGACGCTCGCATCCCCACGCCCCGACATCCGCAGCCCGTACCAGAGCTACGTCTACGCCTATCCCCACAAAACGGCCTACCGTCGCCTGCCCGACCGCCCCCTGCTCAGCGCGTTGTGGGCACGGGAGCCCAAGGACGCGCTCTCCCTCTACCTGCACATACCCTTCTGCGAGGTGCGCTGCGGCTTCTGCAACCTGTTCACCCGGATCGGCGCGCCGGACGGCCTGACCACCGCCTACCTGGACGCCCTGGAACGCCAGGCGACGACCGTCCGCGCGGCCCTCGGCGAGGCGGCCGGCCTCCGTTTCGCGACGGCCGCGTTCGGCGGCGGCACCCCCACCTTCCTGACCGCCCTTGAACTCGAGCGCCTCTGCGACATAGCCGAGCACCGCATGGGTGCCGACCTGGGCGCGATCCCGCTCTCCGTCGAGGCGTCACCCGCCACGGCCACCACCGACCGCCTCGCGGTCCTCGTCGAGCGCGGCACCACCCGGCTCAGCCTCGGCATCCAGAGCTTCGTCGACACCGAAGCCCGCGCCGCCGTACGACCGCAACGCCGCGCGGACGTGGAGGCCGCCCTCGCCCGGATCCGGGACACGGCCCTGCCGGTACTCAACATCGACCTGATCTACGGCATCGACGGCCAGACGGACGCCACCTGGCTCCACTCGCTGGACGCCGCCCTCTCATGGCGCCCCGAGGAGCTCTACCTCTACCCCCTCTACGTGCGCCCTCTCACCGGCCTCGACCGTCACCGCAGCGGACCGGACCCCGCCTGGGACGAACAGCGGCTGCGCCTGTACCGGCTGGGCCGCGACCACCTTCTCGCCCACGGCTACGTGCAGCACTCGATGCGCATGTTCCGCCGCGCCGACGCCCCGCCCCAGGGCGCGGACGACTACGCCTGCCAGACCGACGGCATGATCGGCCTCGGCTGTGGTGCCCGCTCGTACACCGCCGACCTGCACTACTCCTTCGACTACGCCGTGGGCATGCACGAGATCCGCGCCATCATCGACGACTATGTGTCCCGCCCCGCCGCCGACTTCGCCCACGCCGAATACGGCCGGCGCATGACGGCCGACGAGGCGCGCCGCCGTCATCTCCTGCAGTCCCTGCTGCAGGCGGGGGGCCTGGCCATCGGCGACTACCGGACGCGCTTCGGCAGCGACCCCCGCGACGACTTCGGGACCGAGCTGGGTCGCCTCGCCGACCGGGGCTGGCTGGAGCGGGAAAGCGGCGCGCAGCGGCTCCTGCTGACACCCGAAGGGCTCGCGCACTCCGACGCGATAGGCCCAGAGCTGTTCTCCCCGGCCGTGCGGGCCGCGATGGCCGCGTACGCACGCAAGTAGGCGGCCCGCATGGACCTGACCATCCTCTACCGCGGACCGCTCGCCTCCTGCGACTACGACTGCCCGTACTGCCCGTTCGCCAAGCGACGTGACAGCACGGCCCAACTCCGCGCCGACCGTGCGGCCTTGCACCGCTTCACGGAGTGGGCCGCCGCGCAGACCGGCGATCGGCTGTCGGTGCTGTTCACCCCCTGGGGCGAGGGGCTGGTTCGCTCCTGGTACCGGCGGACCCTGGTGGACCTGTCGCGGCTGCCGCACGTCCGCCGCGTCGCGATCCAGACCAACCTCAGCTGCCGCACGGACTGGCTGGCCGACGCCGACCTGGACACCCTGGCCCTGTGGTGCACGTACCACCCGGGGCAGACCCCGTACGACCGTTTCCTCGCGAAGTGCCGTGACCTCGCGGAACGGGGCGCCCGGTACAGCGTCGGTATCGTCGGTCTGCCCGAACACCTGGACCTGGCCCGCAGGCTGCGCACCGACCTGCCCGAACAGGTCTACCTCTGGGTGAACGCGGCCGAGGGCCATACCTACGACGATGCGGACGCGGCCCTGTGGACGGACCTGGACCCGCTGTTCGCCTACAGCCGTCATCCGCACTCCAGCGCCGGACTGCCCTGCCGCACTGGCGAGTCGGTCATCTCGGTCGACGGCGAAGGCACCGTCCGGCGCTGCCACTTCGTACGCACCGAGCTCGGCAACCTCTACGACGGCTCCTACCGGACGGCGCTCCGCCCGCGCCCGTGCCCCCTGGCCGCGTGCGACTGCCACATCGGCTACGTCCACCTCGAAACCCTCCCGCTGTACGACGTGTTCGCGGGCGGTGTCCTGGAACGCATCCCTGCGGGGCAAGGCGCCGCCCTCCTCGGACCGACTGGAAGCACCAGAGGTGAGGGACGGTCGCCTTGGCTTCGGACCTGACGGGTCAGAAGCTGAGGAGGCTGCTCTGCGAGATCGCGTTGTTCATTTCGCAGGAGTTCGCAAAGGTGTGTTTCCAGGAGGTGCGAATTCCCTGCCAGACGCCGTCGGCCGTGAGCGTCACCGGGGACCAGAGCCTCATGCAGGCCTGGCCGGGCGTCTGGGACAGCAGGGAGTCGAGCCGGCCGTCGGCACCGCGCAGCTCCGCGCAGGCCGCGGCGGGAGCGGGGTGCGTGCCGCTGGCACCGGGCGCACAGCTCAGCGTGACGGCGCGAGCTGCGGTGTCGGCCGAGCCGCCGGGGTAGGACACGGTAAGGACGAGCGCCGAGGGCGCGTAGAGGCTGGCGGGCGCCGCGGTGGCCGTGACCGAGGCCGTGGCGAGCGTCGCGCCGGTCAGGCTGACGGCGGCCGCGGCGATGGTGGCGAAGCGCAGGATGCGCATGTGAGCTCCTTCATGAGGGTTGGTGGCCGTGTGGGCCGGGAGCAGCTTCGCCTGAGCAACGGGGCAAGGCCAGTTGGCGGAACGTGTTTGAGACGTGCCCGACATGTGTGCGTAATGTGAACGGCATGTGTGCAGGTTGACGGTGTGATGGGGCGGCTGAAATCCCTCATTCACTCAATGCCGGGGTGAATCTCGCTAGTCCTGGGTGGGGGAACGGCCTGGTCAGGGTGATCGCGGCACCGCACAGAATGGCCGGAAGTCAGAGCCTCCCCCTGCTATACCGGCCACACCAACTGATCTTGACCTGTTACCTCGTCCGAGTGACTGCGGGCTGTTCCGATCCAGACTTGTCCGTAGTGCGCAAGTCTTGTACCGGTTCGACTATGCGAGTACCGGCGCCGAAGAGCGAGGAGGAGCTGGCCGAGTGCGAGACCGGCCGCCCGCTGAGCCGGGCAGCGCCTCGCTGTACGCCGCGGTGACCGACACAGGCGGCTGCGCGAGTCGCCCAGGGAGCTTACGGCGCCAGGTGACCGTGGCCCGGCCCGGCATTTCACGTGCCGGGCCGGGCCACCGTTCAGAAGTCCCAGCTCTGGCTGGGCGCTCCGTTGCAGCTCCAACTCACCAGGAGCTGGCCCGCCTCAGGCCGGCCGCCCAGGATGTCGAGGCACTTTCCGTTCATCCGGCTGCGGATCTCGCTGCCGTTGCGGAACCACCTCTGGTTGATGCCGCCGTCGCAGTCCCACATGCTCACCGAGCCCAGGTCACCCGGATTGAAGGCGTAGATCTCCAGGCACTTTCCGTTCATGTTGGAACGGATCTGCTCACCGTCCCAGAACCACTGCTGGTTGGTGTTACCGGTACAGTCCCACGTCACGGTGGAGGCGCCGTTCTCCTGGTGGAACGCGAAGATGTCGGCGCACCGTCCGTTCAGGTTGGACCTCAGCAGGGGTGCCGCGGCGTATGCCGGCGGCCCCGTCAGGGCACCGCCGACAGTGAGCCCGATGGCCGCCAGCAGCGGCATCAATCGCTTCACGGTTTTCATGTTTTCTCTCCCTCGAGCCAGTGCGCGGTTGCGCTGGCCCATGCCTACCTGCCGAGGGTTGTCCGGCGCCGGGACGTGCACGCCGGACATCAACAACCGGACAACGACCACGCATTGCGGCTGCGGAGAGGCTCCGGAAAGGAAGGCCATGCCACGCACCGAACGCCCGCTTGACCTGGACACCGGTCCGCTGACACGGTTCGCCGCCGACCTTCGGAAGCTGCGCGAGGCGGCGGGACGACCGCCCTATCGGGCACTGGCCCAAAGGGCACACTATTCGTCCACGACGCTGTCGGACGCCGCAGCCGGGCGCACGTTTCCGAGCCTGAACGTCACGCTCGCGTATGTCGAGGCGTGCCAGGGTGACCGCCGCGCATGGGAAGCCCGGTGGCACGCGGTCGCCGCCGAGATCGCCGCGAGCGGGCAGGGCGACGAGCCCGGGGAAACCAGCCGGCAGAACACACCGTACGCCGGGCTGTCGGCGTTCCAACCGGAAGACGCCGACCGCTTCTTCGGGCGCGAGCGGCTGACCGGCGAGGTGCTCGCGAGGGTGCGTGACCGCCGGTTCCTGGCGGTCTTCGGGCCGTCCGGATCGGGGAAATCCTCGCTGCTACGGGCCGGGCTCGTCGCCCGCGTGCGGGCATCGGGGTGGCCGGTGATGCTCTTCACGCCGGGCCCCCACCCCGTGGAGGAGTGCGCGATCCGCCTGGCCGCGGTGACGGGAGAGGCCCCCGGCGCGCTGATGACCGAGCTGCGCGACGATCCCGCGGCGCTGCATCTGCGGATCCGGCAGGCCATGATCGACCGCGCGCCGGACATCGACACGCTGATCGTGGCCGACCAGTTCGAGGAGGTCTTCACCCTCTGCCGGGACCGGGACGAACGAGACGCGTTCATCGCCATGCTGATCGCCGCCACCACCGCGACGGCCGGCCGGACGCGGGTGGTACTCGGCGTGCGCGCCGATTTCTACGGCCACTGCGTCCAGGACCCCCAGCTGGTCGAGGCGATGCGCGACGCGCAGTTCGCGGTCGGTCCGATGAGCAGCCAGGAGCTGCGTGAGGCCATCACCCTGCCGGCCAAGCTCGCCGGCTGCACGGTGACCGGCCCGCTGCTGGCGGCCGTGGTCGCGGACGCGACCGGTCAACCAGGTGCGTTGCCACTGGTCTCACACGCGATGGTGGAGACCTGGCGCCGCCGCAGCGGGAGCCGCCTGACCCTGGACGGGTACCTGGCGGCCGGCGGAATCCAGCACGCTCTCGCGCAGACGGCCGAGGCCGCCTACCGGGAGTTGTCGCCGGTGCAGCAGAACCTCGCCAGATCGCTGTTCCTCCGGCTGACCGCGCTGGGCGACGGTACGGAGGACACCAGGCGCCGGATCACCAGGGACGAGCTGGACCCGGGCCCCGACACCGCCTTCGTGCTCGAATCCCTTGCCCGGCAACGGCTGGTGACGCTGGACGAGGAGTGCGTCGAGATCACGCACGAGGCGATCATCCGATGCTGGCCGAGGCTGCGCGGCTGGCTCACCGAAGACCGGGACCGGCTGCTCCTGCACCGGCAGCTCACCGACGCGACCGCCGGCTGGGAGGCGCAGGACCGCGACCCGCACGCCCTGTACCGGGGTGCCCGGCTCGCCGCGGCACTGGACCTGGCCGCTGCGGACGGCAGCCGGCTCACGTCCAGGGAACGGTGCTTCCTCGACGCGAGCAGGGACGTGCAGGCCAGCGAGATGGCGGCGGTCAGACGCCGGACGGTCCGCCTGCGGCAGCTGGTCATGCTTCTCACCGTGCTGGTGGTCATCGCGGTCACCGCGGGTGTGCTGGCCGCCGGCTCGCGCAATTCGGCCATCCACCAGCGCAACGTGGCCATCGCGCGGAAGGCCGCCGCGGACGCGGCCGAGGTGCGCAAGCAGAACCCCGCCCTCGCCGCGCAGCTGAACCTGGCCGCATACCGGCTGGCAGCCACAGACGACGTCCGCGATCAGCTGATGAGCGCGTTCGCGACGCCGTACACGAGCCAGCTCACCGGCCACACCTCCGACGTGGTCTCGATCTCCTTCGCCCCGCAGAGCACGGTCCTGGCCACCGCGAGTTGGGACCGCACCGTCCGGCTGTGGGACATCGGGGACGCCCACCACCCCGTCCAGTTGGCGGTCCTGGGCCAGCACTGGCGGCTGCTGGCGGTCGCCTTCGGTCCGGGCGGCCGCGTCCTGGCGGCGGCGAGCGAACGATCGGTGCGGCTGTGGGACGTGACGAACCGGCGAGCGCCCATCGAGCTCAGCACCCTGCCGGAGCAGCAGGCCGCGCCGACGTGGGTGGCGTTCCCGCACCGCGGCGACGTCATCGCCACCGGCCACACGGACGGTGCGACACGGCTGTGGAACGTGAAAGATCCCCGGCATCCGGGGCTGCTGACCACCCTTCCCGGCCACAGCGGCGTGGTCACCTCGGCGGCGTTCAGCCCGGACGGCCACACACTGGCGACCACCGGCGACACCACCGCCAGGCTGTGGGACGTCACCGACCCCGCGCATCCGCGCCGCCTCGACGTGCTGCACGGACACACCGACACGGTGACCTCGGTGGCGTTCAGCCCTGACGGCCGGACCGTGGCGACCGGCAGCTGGGATCACACCGCACGGATCTGGCACATCGGCGGCGACCCGCGGCCACGGCCACTGGCCGTCCTGGTCGGCCATCCCGCGATCGTCTGGTCGGTGGCGTTCAGTCCGGACGGCCGGACACTCGTCTCGGTCGGCGGGTCCAGACTGTTCTGGGACGTCACCGACCCGGCACACCCGAAGCGTTTCAGCGCGCTTCCCGGCGGGGCCTACCAAGCCGCGTTCAGCCCGGACAGCCGCATGCTCGCCAACTCCGACCGGCTGCTGGACCTGCGGGACCTGTCGCTGGGAACCCACGACGACGTTGTCACTTCCCTGGCGTTCGCCCCTGGCGGCCGGCTGCTCGCCAGCGCCAGCTGGGACGGCACCGCACGGCTGTGGCAGGTCACCGGCGGCCGGGCCCTGTGGCCGCTGGCGATCCTGCGCGGGCACACCAAGTTCGTCCGGTCCGTGGCGTTCAGCCCGGACGGGCGCACCCTCGTCACCGCCAGCGAGGACACCACCGTCCGCATCTGGGACGTGACCGATCCACGCAGACCGCGGCCCACGTCGATCCTCACCCCCCGCGCCGGCGAGGTCGGCGGGGCCGGCTTCGGCCCAGGCGGCCACGTGCTGGCCGTGTGGGCGCAACAGGCGGCTGGACTGTGGGACCTGACCGACCCCGGCCATCCCCGGCCGCTGAGCCGGATCGCCGAGGGCGGGCCGAACGTCACGATGGCGTCGTTCCGGCCGGACGGGCGCACGCTGGTGACGAGCACGGGAGAGTCCGGCTCGCTGCGGTTCTGGGACATCAGCGAGCCGCGCAGCCCCCGGGAACTCCCGTCCCCATTCCGATCCGACGCGCTGACCAATGGCGTGTTCAGCCCCGACAACCGGAGCCTGGCTGCCGTCCATCGGACGGACAAGACGATCTGGCTGATCGATGTCAGCGACATCGGTCGCCCGGTGAAGGCGACGCAGCTACGGGCGTCCGGCTCCTGGCTCTACGCGCTCGCCTTCTCCGCGGACGGCCGCCGCCTGGCAGCCGGCGCCGCGGACGGCAACCTCCTGCTGTGGGACGTGAGTGGTGCGGCTGCGCCCACCGTTCTCACCGGCCACCCGAGTCCGGTACCGGCCGTGGTGTTCGGCCCGCACGGCAACACGCTGGCCACCGGCGGCAACGACTTCACGATCCGGCTGTGGGATACCGGCCTGGACAGGGTTGCCGCCCGCATTTGCGCAGGCGCGTACCCGCGGATCACCAGGGCCGAATGGGCACGGTACTTCGCGGCGGTCCGCTTCCGCCCACCCTGCCCCTCCACATGACATCCGCCACCACCCTTTGCAGGCAGCACGGGTGGGCGGTGGTGTCAGCTGGGGCGAGGGGTAGCGGTTGCCGTGATCTCGGGTGCGGTCCAGCTGGCCAGGACCTGTAGGGCCTGGGCGGTTTCGGAACCCGGTTCGACGTTGTAGACGCACAGGGTCTGTTCCACGTCGCCGGGGACCTGGAAGGACTCGTAGGAGAAGTGCAGGTCTCCGACGAGGGGGTGGCGGTAGTGCTTGGCGCCGTGGGTGCGGCGCAGCACGCGGTGGTCGTTCCACCAGGTGGTGAACTCAGGGCACCCAAGGGTGAGTTCGCCGACGAGGTCGGCCAACTGCCGGTCGTGGGGGTAGCGGCCTGCTTCGAGCCGGAGGATGGCCACTGTCTCCGCGGCAATCCGTTCCCAGTCGCCCACGTGCTCGCGGGCCTGGGGGTCCAGGAGGTAGTAGCGGGCCAGGTTTCGGCGGGTGGCGGGCAGGGCGTCGAAGTCGGCGAGGACCGCCCTGGCGAGCCGGTTGGAGACCAGCACGTCGGTGCGCCGGCCCAGGATGAAGGCCGGCACCTGGTTGAGGGTCTCCAGCATCAGGTGCAGGCCCGGCCGGACCCGCTGGGCCCGGGCCGACCCACGGCGTACGGTCTGGGCGCCGGACCGCAGAAGGTCGGTGAAGTGTTCGCGCTCGGTCTCGTCCAGCCGCAGCGCGCGGGCGATCGCTTCCACGACCTCGGTCGAGGGGTTGCGCGCCCGCCCCTGCTCCAGACGCGTGTAGTACTCGGTGCTGACACCGGCCAGGCGGGCCACCTCGTCCCGGCGCAGGCCGGGTACGCGGCGGACACGCCCGCCGGAGGGCAGTCCGGCCTCTTCCGGAGCGATTCCCGCGCGCCGTGAGCGCAGGAAGCCGGAGATTTCCTGGGTGCGGTCCATGGATCCAGTGTGAGCACGTCAGCGGTGCCGTGCCAGCTCCAAGGTGGCCCTGCTGGTACCTGTTTGGGCAGGGCCAGTTATGGCGTCCTGAGGGGCCGGCGCGGGTGGTGTGCTGGATGTGCGGCCGGCAGAGGCCGACCGCGATCCCACCCTCGCTCACCCCTTGGAAGGTCCCACCATGTCCACGAACACCACGTCCCAGCCCCTCGCCGGTCGCGTCGCCGTCGTCACCGGCGCCTCCAGCGGCATCGGTGAGGCGTCCGCCGAGCAACTGGCGTCCCTGGGTGCCCGCGTCGTCGTCCTGGCGCGGCGTGCCGACCGGTTGGCGGACCTGGTCGCCCGCATCGAGAAGAACGGCGGCAGCGCGGTGGCGATCGCCGCTGACGTGATCGACGCCGCCGCTCTGCAGGACGCCGCCGACCGGGTGGAGGCCGAGTTCGGCGGTGCCGACCTGCTCCTGAACAACGCCGGCGTCATGCTTCCCGCTCCGATTGAGGAGCTGGCGACGGACCAGTGGAGGCACCAGATCGACCTGAACATCACCGGTCTGATGAACGCGATCGGCGCTTTCACCCCGCAGCTGGTCAGGGCCGCTGCCGAACGCGGTGTGGCCGACCTGATCAACACCTCCTCGATCGCGGCGCAGAACATCTTCCCGAACTTCGCCGTCTACTCCGGCACGAAGGCCTACGTCACCCACCTCTCCCGGCACCTGCGGGCCGAGCTGGGCGCGAAGAACGTCCGTGTTTCGGCTATCGAGCCGGGCGTCGTCGGCACCGAGTTGCAGAGCCACGTCACTGATCAGGGTGCCCGGGACTGGCTGGCCGGCTCCAAGGAGACCATGGAGTGGCTCACGGCACAGGACATCGCGGAGACCATCGGTTTCATCGCCACGCTGCCGCCGCGGGTGAACCTCCAGCAGGTCACCATCATGCCCACCGGCCAGGCCAGTTGACCGGCGGTTCACCGGCGTGGGCTCGCCCGCCGGGGCGGGCCCACACACCCGGGGGAACCGCGGCGATCGCCTCGGCCGCAGGGTGGAAGCAGCGCCGTACGTTCCCCGGCTTCTGGCACCGCGACATCGGCATGAGCATCGGCAGGCTGGTACCTCCGGCTTCCCCGAGGAGGCTGCGGCCGGAGTGCTTCCAGCCGGGCAGCCTGGCATGGTCGGCCCCTGGAAAACGGTTCGACGGCTTCGCGGAGCCCTGGCACAGTGGCGCACCATGGATGACCCCGAGCTCGTGAGCGCTGCGGACGTGCGGCTGATGCAGGGCCTGGCACAGCGGGTTACTGCTCTCCGTCCGGACTTGGTCAACAGCGACGCGTCGTACGGAGAGTTGGCCTGGATTTGGGGCAAAGGGCACGCAAGCGACGGCGCGAGCTGGCTGCGTCGGCTGTGGCTTTCCGGTGATGAGCTGGTCGCGTGGGGCTGGGCCCAACTGCCGCACCAGGTGAGGCGGAGCGACGGGTCGGTGAAGGACGTCACCAGCGCCTATCTGGCGTATCAGGTCCATCCCGACCACGGCGACCTGCTGGACGAGGTGATCGACTGGTACGACGGTGTGACGGTCGGCATCGAGCGCACCGTGATGCCGAGCGCCGCCGATGAGTTCGCCGTGAAGCGATGGGTGGCGCACGGCTATGAGACCGATCCGGCCTCGCTCGGCGACACCGGCTCCTGGACTCAACTCAATCAGCGGGACCTCGATGACCTGGAACGGCCGGTGCTGCCGGACGGATTCCGATTCCGCACCGCCGACGAGGCCGGGCCGCAGGCCGCGGTCCAGGCTCATGTGGACGCCTGGGCGCCGTCACCCTATACAGCCGAGGCCTACGAGGGCGTCCGGCGGACACCGCCGTACCGCGCCGACCTGCACGTCCTGGTGGAGGCGCCGGACGGAACGATGGCCGCATCGACGATCATGTGGCTCGACGAGGTGAACAAGACCGCCGAATTCGAGCCGGTGGGAACGCATCCGGACTACCGGCGGCTCGGGCTGGGCAGGGCCATGCTGCTGCACGGGATGCATCTGGCACGGGAAGCCGGGGCCAATCACATGACGGTCGCCTGTCTGGGTGCGCCAGGGCATCCCGCGGCGCGCGGGCTGTACTACAGCGTCGGGTTCCAGGAGTTCACACGAGACGCGCCGCTCATCAAGCCCGGGGGCTAGCGCTGTTTCCGGAAACCTCCACCGGGTTGCCATTCAGATGACCGAGACCCCGTTCGCGTGGCCCGTTCGACGGCGCGTCACCAAGCTGACCGTCCACCTGGCAGATATCGAACTCCCGGCCTCCGTACGGTCAAGGGCGAGTGCGTCGACGGCCGGCAGCCACCGGCCGGGCATGGCGACCGGACACCCGAAGTCCTCGCCGCTGTCGGTCATTTCAACGCTGCCCACGCGCGAGGACGCTATCGGCCGTGCTCACCCAGGCGGAGCTACGCAGACGGCAACTGCTTACTCTTCGCAGTCCTGTTTGAGTGACGGGGCGATCTTGTTAGGGTCTGGCGGTGTTCTCCCTACGTGAGCCCGTCTTCTTCACCCGCCTGCGCGAGGCGGGCCGAGTCCTTGTCGCTGGTGCGGGCGGGGGCTTCGACGTCTATGCCGGGCTGCCCTTGGCCCTCGCGCTGCGGTCGGCCGGTGTCGAGGTCCACCTGGCCAGCTTGTCATTTTCCGACCTCTACGGCCTCGACCTGGACTCCTGGGTCGAGGAAGACGTCGCCGCCGTACGCCCCGACACACCGCTGCGCGGCGACTACTTCCCCGAGCGCTCTCTTGCCCGCTGGCTTCACGACCAGGAACTGCCCGACACCGTCTATGCCTTCCCCCTCACAGGTGTCCAGCCCCTGCGTGCCGCCTATCGAGCACTGCTGGAGCACCTGGGCGGAGTGGACGCGGTCGTGCTGGTCGACGGCGGGACCGACATCCTGATGCGTGGGGACGAACACGGGCTCGGCACTCCGGAGGAGGACATGGCCAGCCTGGCGGCCGTCGCCGGGCTGGACGAGGTCCAGCATCGGCTCGTGGCCTGTGTGGGCTTCGGAGTGGATGCCTACCACGGTGTGAACCATTCCTTGGTGCTGGAGAACCTGGCAGGCCTGGACCGCGCCGGAGGCTATCTGGGCGCTTTCTCGCTTCCCCGTGAAAGTGTTGAGGGTGCCGCCTACCTCGATGCGGTGGCCCACGCCCAGAACTGCCACGCGAGTCATCCGAGCATCGTGCACGGGTCCGTCGCTGCGGCCGTGCAGGGGGAGTTCGGCGACGTGAGGTTCACCGAGCGCACCCGTGGCAGCGAACTGTTCGTGAACCCCCTGATGGCGCTGTATTTCTGCGTCGACCTGCCGGTCCTGGCGCGCGCGAACCTGTACCTCGATCGGCTGGAAGGCACGGTCTTGATGCGTCAGATCAGCTCGGTCATCTCCGGCTTCCGTGAGCAGTTGCCCCGGCAGCGACCGCCCCGGGCCTTCCCGCACTGAGCCGGTAGGCAACCCGGCAGCGGCCATCTGGTCCGCCACCGCACCTTCGCCCAGGCCACGCTGCGCGAGGCGCTCGGCTGGGACGAACGCCGCTACGCGACCGTCGAGCGGGCCGTCATCGAGGCCCTGAACACGTGTGGTGTCGAACGCCACCCGGCCACGCAACGCTCGCCTGACTCCCAGCCAGAGCCGGCTCGGTAGCCCCGCCGCCTAGCGGAGAACCCATGGCCGAGGCATGGGTTCTCCGGCGTCCGGGGCGGCCCGGCTCAGCCGAGCTTGGCCGACATGTCGTACTGCTTGTAGATGTCCGCGGCGTTGTCCTTGGTGATCCTGGTGGTCTGCAGGGTCTGCTTCTTGCTGACGGTCGTTCCGTGCACGATGGCCTCGGCGGTGGCCGCCGCCTGCTGGGCGCCGGTCGGGTAGATGAACGTGGTGTACATCTGGCCGAGCTGTACGGCGCGGATGCCCCCGGTCGGGATGGCCAGGCCGTCGATGCCGACGAACTTGATGCCGTCGGCCTTGCTGGCACCGCGGGCCGCGAGGACGGCGCCGAGGGCCATGTCGTCGTTCTCACCGTAGACGACGTCGATCTTCTTGTCCTGGGCGAGCCACCGCTGCGTGATCGTGGTGGCATTGGCCTTCAGCCACTTCGCCTCCTGGTGGTAGACGATGTTGATGTGGTGTCCGGCGATGGCGTCTCTGAAGCCCTTGTCGCGGTCGATCTGCGGCTGGTCGGACAGGGTCCCCTGCAGCTCGGCCACATTGCCGCCGTGGGGCAGGGCCTGCACCGCCGCCTTACCGGCAAGCTTGCCGATCTTGTAGTTGTCGCCGCCGATGAAGGACGTGTAGCAGTCGGTGTTCACGGTGCGGTCCAGCACGATGACCGGGATGTGCGCGGTGCAGGCCTGCTGCACCGCGGCGGTCAGCGGAGCCGGCTCGTTGGGCGAGAGGATCAGGACGTCGACCTTCTGCTGGATGAAGTTCTGCACCTGGCTCACCTGGGTGGCGCTGTCCTGGTGCGCGTCGGTGATGGGCAGCAGCTTGAGGTCCGGGTACTTCTTGACGAAGTACTCGAGCTGAGCGTTGAGCTGGGCACGGTAGGGCTCGGCGTTGTTGGACTGGGAGTAGCCGACCACGAACGTCTTCTTGCCGCTGCCCGAGCCTGCGGCAGCGGTCTTCGGCGCGTGGGCGGCGCAGGAGGTGAGGGCGGCGACGGTGGCGACCGCGCCGGCGATGGCCATAAAGGTACGACGGCTCCGGGATGCAGCGGATACAGCGGACACAGTGGACTCCTCGCGTGGGTCAGGGTGAAGGGGGATGCGGGGGACGGGGGAGGTCAGGCGCGGGCGTGGGCGCGCAGGCGGCGCAGCGGCTCGGTGAGGGGCTGGAGAAAACCCGGGCGCTGCAGCACGACGGCCACGACGACGATCAGGCCCTTGATGATCATCTGCATGTTGTCGCTGATCGCGTTGAGCCCGAGGATGTTGTCGAGCAGGGTGAGGATCAGCGCGCCGACGGCGGTGCCGGTGATGGTGCCCTTGCCGCCGGCCAGGCTGGTGCCGCCGATGACGGCAGCGGCGATGGCGTCCAGCTCGTAGGAGGTGCCGGCCAGCGGGTCGGCCGAGGCGCTGTAGGCGGCGTCGATCGGACCGGCGAAGCCGGCCAGCAGGCCGCAGAGCGTGAAGACGGTGATGATCACCAGGCTGACGTTGACGCCGGAGAGCCGGGCGGCGGTGGGGTTGCCGCCCACGGCGTACACATGCCGTCCGAACCGGGTCCTGGAGAGCAGCAGTTGCACCACGACGCAGACCGCCACGAACGCGATCACCGGATAGCCGATGCCCGCGATCAGCGTGTGACCCGGAGTGCCCAGTGCGGCGAACGCGGCGGCCTTGGGCGTGAGGTGGCCATGGGGGTCCACCAACTGCACGCCGACGGCCACGTTGTTGCTCATCTGCCGGTCGATGCCGCGCACCACCGAGAGCATGGCCAGGGTCATCACGAAGGACTGGATGCGCAGCCAGGTGGTGCCGATTCCGTTGAGGAAGCCGAAGAACGCGCCCACCAGCGCGCACAGCGGGACGATCACCCAGGGCGACAGGCCGTGGTGGACCAGCAGCATGGCCGCCGTCATGGAACCGATGCCGAGCACCGAACCCACCGACAGATCGATGCCCGCGGTGAGGATGACCAGGGTGACGCCGACCGCGAGGATGCCGCGTGAGGCGAAGGCGGTGACGGCGTTGGTGAGGTTGTCCTGGTTCCAGAAGATCTGGCCCTTGGTGACGATGCCGACGGCGACCACCAAAAGCAGGCCGATGTAGCTCTGCAGTGAGCCGAGTGCCGGCAGGGCCTGGGACAGGCGCTCGCGCAGCGTCCGCGGGCGCTCACCGGTGCCGGCGGCGGTGTCCCGGGCCGGTGGGAGTGTCTTGCTCATTTCTCTGCCTCGTTCCCGTTCGCCGGTGGTCCGGCCACTACGTTCTGCCGTGCCATCGCCGCGGTGAGGATGGCCTCCTGGGTCGCGGCCGGCCCGTGGGCCGGGTCGCGGTGGAACTCGCCGGTCAGCCGCCCCTCGCACAGGACGATGATCCGGTCGCACATGCCGATCAGCTCCGGAAGCTCGGAGGAGACGGCGATGATCGCGGTGCCCTGGGCCGCGAGGGCGTCCATCAGGGCGTGGATCTCCGCCTTGGCCCCGACGTCGATGCCCCGCGTCGGCTCGTCGAGCAGCAGCACCGAGGGCTCGGTGAGCAGGCACTTGGCCAGCACCACCTTCTGCTGGTTGCCGCCGGAGAGGGTGCCGACGACGGCGTCCAGGCTGTGCGTCTTGGTGCGCAGCTCCGCGACCTTGCCGGCCGCGGCGGCCTTCTCCCGGCGGGCGTCCACGGTGCGCCACGGCCTGAGGTAGCGGTCGAGGGCGGCCAGGGTGGTGTTGAACCGCACCGTGTTCCCGATCACCAGGCTCTGTGCCTTGCGGTCCTCGGCGACCAGCGCGATGCCCCGGCGGATCGCCGTACGGGGCGTGTGCGGGGCGTAAGAGCGGTCGTTCAGCGCGATCTCGCCCCGGGTGCGGTCGCCGGCCCCGAAGAGGGCCTCCAGCACCTCGCTGCGCCCGGCACCCATCAGTCCGGCGACGCCGAGGATCTCCCCGGCCCGCACCTCGAAGTCCACCGAGTGCAGCGGCGTACGGGTGCTGGTGGGTGTCGGAGTCGTGGTCAGGCCCTTCACGCGCAGCCGCACGGCGCCGTCGGACCGCTGCTCGGCCGCCCTGGGGAACAGCTCCCCGAGCGGTCGTCCGACCATCAGGCGCACCAGCTCGGCGCGGTCGGTGCCGGCGATCGGGCGGCGGCCCGCGAACGTGCCGTCGCGCAGCACGGTCGCCGAGTCGGCGATCTCCTCCAGCTCCTCCAGCCGGTGGGAGATGTAGATCAGCCCGACGCCGCGGGCCGCCAGTCGGCGGATGACGGAGAACAGCCGCTCCACCTCCGCCTCGGCGAGCGCGGACGTCGGCTCGTCCAGCACCAGGATCCGCAGGGTGCCGTTCAGCGCCTTGGCCACCTCGACGAGCTGCTGCTCGGCGATGCGGCAGTCGCGGACCAGTCGCCCCGGGGGGGAGGGTGAGACCTAGGTCGGCGAGCAGCTCCGCGGTACGGCCGTGCATCGCCGTGCGGTCCAACGTGCCGCGTACGGTGCGCAGTTCGCGGCCGAGGAAGACGTTGTCGGACACGGACAGCTCGGGCACCAGGTTGAGCTCCTGGTGGATCATCGCGATGCCGTGCTGCTGGGCGTGCTTCGGTGAGTGGATCCGCACCGGCTCGCCGTCGATCTCGATGGTGCCCTGGTAGTCGGCGTGCACCCCGGCGAGGATGTTCATCAGCGTCGACTTTCCGGCGCCGTTCTCGCCGAGCAGCGCGACCACCTCGCCGGGGTGGACGGTCAGTTCGACGTCGCTGAGTGCCCGGACACCCGGGAACTCCTTGCTGATGCCCCGCATTCGCAGCAGGGCAGGTGGTGCGCCGCTCATGCGGCGCCGTCCGCGTTCATCCGCGTCATGGCGGACCTCCCATGGTGCACAGGTGACGTAGTCGGGAATGGATTTCGGGCACCCCGGCGGCAGACCGGGGACGCATGTGTGAGAGCAGGACCGGGACGGCCGACGAGTCCGTCAGGAGTCCGCGGGGCGTTCCGTCAGGAATCCGCGGGGTGTTCCGTCAGGGAGTCCGCGGGGCGCCGGGCCGCCGGTTCGTGCGCCGCCTCGCGGATCGCCCGCCCGTACCCCCGCTCCCCGGAGCGCCGGGCGGAGCCGACGGAACGCGTCGTGGACCGCACGGGCCTGAGGGGCGGCGCCGCCACGGTCACACGCGTACCGGCCGGCGACCACACCGGGACCGCGAGCTCGATGCCGCTGACCTGCTCGGGCGCGATGGCGTGCCCGGCGGTGCCCCGGTGGGCCCGGCGGACCCGGGGGACGGCGTTCCGGCCGTCGGAGAGGGGCAGCAGGCCGTTGCGTGCCATGGGGTGGCCTCCGGTGATACAGGAAGATCGACGAGGGAAATCGATTTCAGCAGATCGCGTGCCACACTCTTCCGTTAGAAGCGTGACGGTTCGGGAAGGGCTGCTTTGCAGCGGCACTGAGCCCGGCGGATCCTTGAAATCCTTTTCAAGGGGAACGTAGGGTTTGGCCTCCGAGGGTGTCAAGAGCCCTGTACGGGTCGGGCAAGAGGTCGGAGGACCATGACGACGATCAATGACGTGGCCCAGGCGGCCGGGGTCTCCCCGGCCACGGTCTCCCGGGTCCTGAACGGGGGCCGCGTCACGGCCGAGCGCGCCGAACGGGTCCGGCGCGCGGCAGTCGAACTGGGCTTCGCACCCAACCGGGTCGCCCGCTCACTGCGGACGCAGCGCAGCAGCCTCATCGGACTGATCATCCCGGACATCGAGAACCCGTTCTTCACGGCACTGGCCCGCGGCGTCGAGGACGCCGCCCAGCAGACCAGCTTCTCGGTGGTGCTGTGCAACACCGACGGGAACGTCGACAGGGAAAGGCGCTATCTGGACATCGTGGTCGCCGAACGGATGGCGGGCGTCATCGTGGCCGCCGCGTCCCGCAGCCGCACCGACCTGTCCGCCCTGCAGAGCCGAGGCATACCGGCGGTCGCGGTGGACCGCCGCCCCCGCGGGGCTGGAGTCGACGCCGTGCTGGTCGACAACGAGGCGGGCAGCGCGGCGGCCACGGCCCACCTGCTGGCCTGCGGCTACCGGCGGATCGCCTGCATCACCGGGCCGCCGGGCGCCTCCACCGCCGAGGAACGGCTCGCCGGCTACCGCAGGGCGCTGCACAAGTTCCTCGACGGCGACCCGGGTGCTCCGGCCGAGGACATGGACCTGCTGCGCGACTACACCCGGCACGCCGACTTCAAGGTCGAGGGCGGGCGCAGGGCCATGGCCGATCTGCTCAGGTTGCCGCAGCGGCCGGACGCGGTCTTCGCGGCCAACAACCTGATGGCCGTCGGGGCGCTGCAGGCGGTGCGCGAGGCGGGCCTGGAACCACCGGAGATCGGCCTGCTGTCGTTCGGCGAGGTGCCCTGGGCGCCGCTGGCGCAGCCCGGCCTGACCACGGTTCAGGTGCCCTCGTACGACTTGGGGTGGATCGCGGCCGGCCTGCTGCTGGACCGGATCGCCGGGACGGACCGGCCGCTGCGTACCGTGGTGCTGCGCAGCTCCCTGCAGATCAGGCGGACCACCGCGGGGCCGGCAACCGGCGGCTCCCCGGCGACGCGCCGACGCCGGTGAGGCGACCGGTGACAGGGGGGGTGCGAGCCGAGGGGGCGTTGAGTGGCGAGTCGCAGGTGGATCGCGGGCAGATGCCGCGCACCCCGGCTGCGGCACGAGCGACGGGCGTATTGCTGCCCCAGCCCGGTCCGGGGCGATGTGCCGCATTCGAGGTCCGCCGGTAAGTGAACGCCCGCAGTCGCAGTCTGCCTGAGCAACGGGCCGGCTTCATCGTGCTCGACCGCAATCCCGGCGACGGCGGCGATGGTGGTGGCCGCACCCGTCAGCGTGGTGCCGAGAACCGTCCCTGGCCGGAGAGCACCAGGCCATGGGCGGCCTCAGGGCAGTTGGCCACCCGGCATGGCACGACCGCCGCCTCCTGAGAGGCGGCGGCCTTGATGCTGTTTCACTGCCGAGGGTCGGCTATGTGTGAAGCCCGCCCCAACGTCAGTTCCAGATGCCGCTGATGTCGGAGGCGTTGGCCGCGGCCCCGGCGTGGGTCGTCAGCCCGGCCAGGTCCTCAAGGGTGCGCAGCGTGTCGTAGTGGTTGTAGTGCGTCGAGGTGGAGCTGCCCGGCGCGACGTGCGCACCGTAGAACACGGTGGCGATGTGGTTGCTGTGTGAGCTGTCGTCCTCGTCGAAGGTGACGGCCAGGATGCTGTTGTGCGTCTGGGCCCAGGTGGCATACGCGCTGAGGTTGTTCTTCAGCCACGTGTCGCCCGTCGAGATGGAGCAGTCGTGCATGTCGTTGCACAGGTTCGGGACGACGAACGACTCCTTCGGCAGGGTCGTGTAGTCCGTCGGGAACTGCGTGAACGTGTGCGCCGTGTTCAGCGGAACATTGCTGAAGGCGAACCACGGGTTGTGCTTCCGGGCGTACTTGGTGGCGGAGTTGGTGCACACCGTGGAGCCCTGGGAGGGCAGGCCCTCGTTGTAGCTGCCCCACGTCTTTCCGGCGGCGAGGAGCTCGGAGCCGAGGTTCGCGGCACTGCTGAACTGCGGGGTGTAGCAGTTGTCGTTGGTGATGCCCTGGTTGTTCCCGGAGAACAGGTCCAGGTAATTCGGCTGGCTGGGGTGGGTGATGGCGAACGAGTTGGTGAGGTTGCCGCCGCCGGCCTTCAGGGTGTTGTTCAGGTACGGGGCACTAGTGCTGCCGATGACCTGCTCGTAGGAGTGGTTCTCGAACACCACCACGACCACGTGGTCGGGGGTGGGAAGAGCGGCGGCCTGCGCCGCCGGGGCGGCGACCCACACCCCGACCAGGGCGGCGGGGAGAGCGGTGACCAGGGGCAGCGCCCGGCGCGAGCGCTTGATGCGGGACAACAAGGACACGGTGGACCTCCTGTGGGAGCGGTGAGGACAGTGGGGGGTTGTCTACTGCTCAGGCGGTCGTCTTTGCTCGGGCAGGCAGGAGAGTATGGGGCCGCGCCCGGGGTCTTCAGGTGACGGGCAATGAAAACCGGTCAAACAGCCGTTGGCTGCCGGGGACTCATCCATCACCTGTGTTCACCTTCCGGAGGGTTGCACCGGCCACCCGGGCCCCGAGCCGGAACCGGGAGCCGAACTGGCAGAGCCAGCGAGACCGGGTAGTGGAGCGCCTGGCAGAAGCCTGCGAGCTGCTGTGGGTGGGACCAGGTCGTGCGAAAGAACGGCACAACCGCCTTCAAGCCACCTCGTGGGAACGTCCCCCAGCGCGGCACAGGCCGGGTCAGATACCGAACGCATCGGCGTAGTGAACGGTTCCGCTGGGGAGAGGATGGGCGGCGTCGAGGCTGAGTGCCATCAAGGCGTCGTCAGGGACGTCGATGGTCAGGCCGATGCCATGGGCAGAGGCCCGGGTGAACCCGAACCGGGGGTAGTAGGTCGGATGCCCGAGGACGACCACATAGTGCTCGCCCAGCGACCTCGCAGCGGCCTGACCCGTGCGGACGGCCGCCCTGCCCGCACCGGTGCGCTGCTGCTCCGGACGGACGGCGCAAGGGCTCAGGCAAAGGGCCGGCAGGCTGCCAATGCGGCAGCGGGTCAGAAGGGCGTGGCCCACGGGGTTACCTGCCTCGTCCGCCTCGACCTCGTAGCGTGTCGCTGCCGAAGCTCGCACGACAAAGTCCCTGGCCGGGTCAGCCAAGCGTCCAGCGGATCATCCAGGCTTCGTTCTGGATGGAGATGACACCCTCACATTCGAAGACGAATGCGTCGGTGAAGTCCTCCGAGTGGTCGGGCTCGGTGGTCCATCGCTCGAGCAGCCTCTCCAGTTCCTCGGCGGTGCGCGTGAACTCCAGCTGCTGGTACGCGTACCGCTGGGCGACGGCGTGGGCTGTCACGGCGATCGAGACCGAGGCGACGACGGCCACCCAGGCCGCCATCCACTCCACCGAGAACGCTCCGGCAGCAGCCGCCAGCAGGCCACCGAAACAGCCCAGCACCAGTTCAGTCTGTTCCACGAAGCGCACCTTGCGGTCCATGGCTTCCGCCTTCGGCCGGTAGTACTCCGTGATCTGCCGCCGCAGGCGATGCTCGACATAGCTGTCGATGTCCGTCACCGCCGGCACCGTACGCCGTCGGGCATCGACGCCACTGGTGTAGTGCACAAGGTTCACGGCGTCCGATCGGTAGCGTCGGCTGCGCTCTGCCAGCAGTGCCGACGCCGACGCTGCGCCCCGGTAGGCGCCGACTCCGGCCAGATAGCCGTACACCTCGGTCTTGAGTGCCTCGGACACCGCCCGAAGCCTCGTCCAATCGCTCAGCCGCTGCGGACCCCCGCGCAGCGCGGCCACGGGAGCCGTGCCGGCCGCTGCCGCGGCAGCGAACGCGAGGGACTTGCCCACCCATGAGTTCCAGCCCATGGTCTGGGACGCCGCCGTGCCCAAGGCCGCCGCTGCGATGGCCAGGGTCAGCGCCAGGACGCGGGCCCGCGTCACCGACGCCTTGAGCCGGTCCGCACTCTGTGACCAGATGCTCTGCTGGTCCCACACTGCCGATACCACCGAATCCCGCGAGGTCTGTGTCACGGTGCGATTCTGGCGGCCTGTCGGCACCCGCGCCAAGGAGTACTTGCCTTCCGTCAACGGGCATGCCTGGGCGGCACGTTCGGTAGATTCCCCTCGTCGGTGATTTCCGCCGCCTGGACGTGACGCACGGAAACGCTCCGTGGGACTGGGGGAGGCATGACGGAGGAACGTGGGCCTCTACCCGAAGGCCGGCCGAACCCGCCCGGTGCCCCGGATCCGACCGGCCCGGCGGCGTCTCGGCCCACCGGCCGTCGGCCTCCTCGGCCACAGGCCGAACTGCGTCAGTCGCCGGCCAAGGGACGACTGTTGCAGCTGGTCGGCACGCAGATGCTTGCCCTGGGGACCGCCTGCGGTGCCATCTCCTACCGCTCCCTGCGCACGGGAAAGTTCGATCAGGGTTGGCTCGCCCTCGCCGTGGAACTGACCCTGATGACCACGCTGTTGGCCGGTGGACGGTGGGCGCTTCGGCAGGGCCGTCGGCACCGGGCGCCGGTCCTCCCGGGGCTCGGGGGCCTGCCCCAGGACACGCCGCTCGTGCTGCTGTTGCGCTCCTTCGTCGATGACGAAGGGCTCGCATCGATCCAGCACGGCTCGGTGAGGGACGGTCCGTGGCACGCGGCAACCGAGACCGAGGAGCAGCAACTGGGCCAAGCGGTCGAGCCGTTCGGGAAGATGATCGCGCTCGGCCGGCCCAGCGACCGCCTGCCTCAGGTAGGAGCGGCACGCCATTACTCCTCGGACGAGGAATGGCAGGCGCAGGTGCTCGCCGGATTGGACCGGGCGGTCCTCGTCCTTCTGGTCTGCGGCCCGGGACGCAGTCTGCGGTGGGAGGTCGAGCAGGTGGTGGCGCGCTGCCGTCCTGAGCGCCTGGTGCTACTCGGCGTCCGCAACGCCGTGCAGTACGAATCATTCAGGCTCGCCATGCAGGACGTCTTTCCCAAGGGGCTGCCTCCCACTTCGGAGGGCAGCGAGAGCTGGAAGAACCGCTTGGACGGGCCGGAGGCCTATGTCCGCGAAGCCGTCTGGTTCGACGCCGACTGGACTCCACATCTGGCTCCCCTGGGCAGCGACGAAGACCCGGAAATCGACGCCTTCCGGTTGATCAGTGCCCGTGCCTGGGTCAGGACCGCTTTCCCGCTGGCCATCCGGACCGTCTACCGCCGAGCCGGCGTCAACCCGCCGGGCCTGCCTCCTGGCCGACTGCCCCGTCCTTGGGCGGTGAAGGCCGCAGTCCCTCTGATCGCGCTGGCCTGGGCAGCCCTTCTCACCACCGGACGGCACCCAAGGGGCAGTGAGGTTCTGACCGTGCTGCTCTTCATGGCCCTTCCCATTGCCGCCCTGCTCTACGGAACCTGGCGCGGTGGGATGTTCACCAGCAAGACTCTTGCGCTGCTGTGTGGACTGGGTCCCCTGGTGTTTGCGGTGATGTCTCTGTTCGTGACATTGGCGCTCCATGTCTCGTTCGGGGTCGATCAGCCCTCAGCGCGTATCCCGATCGGGATCGCCCTGGTGACCGGAGCCCTTCTCCTGAGTCGCCAGGACGTGCACGACTGGCAGGCCTCCCGTGCCTACCGGGTCCCCCCGCGATCGGAGACTCATGGCGGCGGCCCCGCGACCTGAGCCGGACACCGGTCGAGCGACGCGGTATCCGGTGCGCGAAGCTGCGGCTTCAGGGTCGAACGGACAGCGGTACTGCGACGACTCGTCACCCCACCCGTTCCGGCTCGAGCCCCGCGCATACTCGGCATCGATGAGTTCGTGTTCCGCAAGGGAGCGAATGGGCCGCCACGGGACTTGCCCCTCACCGCTATTGCCCGCGCCTGCGACTCGGCACGGCGCTACCGCAACATAGACCTTGAGAGCCTCCTGGCCTCGCTCGGGACCGCGACCGTCGGCCCGCCGATTCTCGGTAACCCGGCTCTGACCTGGCGCTTTCAGGAGAAGTGCCTAGGCTGTGGAGCTCTGCTGGACACCGCCGGAGGGGGATTTCGTGAGTGAGGACCGCACCAAATGCGACGCCACCCACATTCAGGTGCTGGAGAGGCGGGGAGCCATCCGGATCTCTGACCCCAGCCGCAAACTGACCGCGTCCGCAGCGCCGCAGGCGTAACCCCGCCACCGATGGCGCCGCCGCGTACCTCGCTGTCCGCCGACCTCACCACCGAAAACGACTACCCGAGAGGACCCGACACCTGATGTCCATATGGCCTTCGATCGTTGCCGTACTCGGTACCCTCGCCGGTGCCCTGACGGCCGGACTCCTCCAGCACCGTTCGGCACGCACCGCACGCGCCGAGGAGCGCGCCGACAGCCACCGCCAGGACCAGCTCGGTGCCGTCACCGACTTCGCGGCCGCCCTCGACGCGCACCGCTCGGCGATGTTCCATCGGGAGCGTCTGGCCCTGACCGAGGCAGGCACCGAGCACCAGCTGGAAGCCCAGACGAGATCCCACGACACCCGGGCGGCAATCACCGCGCCCCACATCCGCCTCCAGGTCCTGGTCCCTGAGCTGGCCGGCCCCGCCCAGCAGGCCGCAGATGCCACGTACGCGCTGCGTAAGGCCACCGACCGGACCGAGCTGGACGCCCGACGGCATGCGGCCAAGGAAGCATCCGTCGCCTTCATCGCCGCAGCCGCCACGCTGCTGAGCCCCAACAACCGCTGACCGAGGGCGACCACTGCCAGCGTCCTGGCCGCCCGGTCGTGCCGGTCCTATACGCCCTTCAACACCCGCGCGCTCCCGAAAGCCGCAAACAACCGTTGTTGGAGATGACCTACGTAGCCAGGATCTTGCGGCGGAGCTGGTCACCGCCGGGCCCTGCTCTCCCCGGCTGGCTCGAAATGCGGTCAGGTCTCCGGCAGCACGAGCCAGATCTCGGAGAGGGAGAGGCCGTGCTCGCGACTCACCGCCCCGCAGGGGCAGCCCAATGTGGCCCGACGCCAATCGCAGGTCACGGTCCACGGGCCGTCCTTGCCTGCGCACTCTGGGCAGCCGACCGTTTCGGCTGCCCATACCCCTCTGGCGGGTCTGGTGTGGCGACGGAATCTACCTACGTATCGGGCCTGCCAAGGCTCAACGGGCGGTGTGCGCGGGACAGTCCCGGGCGTGCTCGTCGCGACGAGGGCGGTGAACAGTGCGGTCAGGTCGGGGAGCAGGGCTTCGCCCGCCTCGGTTGGCGGCGCCGCGCCTTCCGTTGTCCCCGGCACCGTTCCATACCTCGGGGCCGCGGCCGCAATGGGGGGATTCGGGGCAGCGTGCCAGGGCAGCAGGGCGCGGGCGACGGCGGCCAGGAGTGCGGCGACAGGCGGGCTGACAGCACCGGCGTCGAGGTGGTGGACGGTAGTCCGCACAATGCGTTGAAGCCGTCTGTCCCGGTCCCTCGCCTGGGCCCGCGCCGCTGTGCCCCGCCGGGCCGGGAGCGGGGCGGTGAGGCGGGCCAGGACGGCCGCCGCAGCCTCGGCGTCCGCCGAGGACAGACGCCACCCGCCCGCGGGAAGGAGCTGCCGGGCTCGCCCCGACTCCACGGTGAGAGCGCGGGTCAACAGGGGGCTCGACGCCGCAACCGGCCCTCCGTGCGCGTCTGCCATTGCATCCACCCTCTCACTCACACTGAGCACGAAGGGCGTACTCGACGTCGGCCGGATCAGTCTTGCCCACCCGGCGATTCTTGCAGGTCGCGACCATTCCGATTCTTGCAACCTACGGGATTTCGACGCACGGAGCCCGGCGTGAACCCGCTGCGCTCCTTCTCAGCCAGGGACCGCAGTGGTATCGAGGGTGAGGCGGACGGCCTGATCGTGGAGGGCGGCGGTGCTGATGACCGCCACCGTCTCCTCCCCGATCTCGGCGAGGGCGGCGACGTAGTCGCCGCACGTGAACCGCTGCGCCTCGACCGGCGCTCCGTCCACGAGCAGCTGGCTTGTTCCGACAGCCAGTACGTCGGGCGGCCAGATCGGTCCGTCGGGCGACGAGTCGTAGAGGATCTCACCCAGGAGCGCATCGGGCTCCAGGGTTGAGAACACACGGATGTGCTCGGGCAGGCGCCGCTGGGTGGTGACCTGCACCAGCAAGGTGTGCTCCTCGTAATATCCGAGGTCGATACGCTGGAGGAGACCGTCGACCGACCCCTGGCCCACCATGCGGCGCCAGCCGGGCTCGGGCCGCGCGAGAACAGCCACCGGGCGGCCGAACTCCCGTAGGGCCTCCAGCCAGATGCGATCGACGGGACGGCCGGGCTGGGCGGAGCTGTGGAACATGATGCCCCCTCTGGAGAACGGACCGGTTTCCGGAGTCGGTCGAGAACCTGCTCCGGACAGTGTCGGGCTCATCGCCGGTGTGGTGGCGTGATCGCGGAGCGGTAGCGGTTGTGGAGCTTGCTCAGGAGTCCGTCGGGAACCCCCGCCCGCCGAAACCGCGCGCCCGTGTGTGGACGTGGCCTTCGAGAGGGAACGCGGGCGGTGCTGCAGGCAGGAGTGTGGTCAATTCGTACCGGCACTTTTGCGCGACGCGGCAGGACGCGGTGTTGTCCACCTGGTGCAGGAGTTCAAGGCGCTCCAGCCCCTCTCCTTCGAAGGTGGTGATGGCCCATTGCGTCAGTGCTCGCAGCGCCCTGGGGGCCACTCCCCGGCCGCGCGCGTGCGCCGCGGTCCAGTAGCCGACCTCGGCCGACGGGGCACCGGGAGCGGGACGCTTGAGGACCACGTGGCCCACCAACGTTCCGTCCCGACCCGGGGTTTCGGACTCCACCACGGCGAATCCGAAGCGAGTGCCTGCCTGCCATCCCCGCTGCTGATCCCGCACCCACCGCCCGGCGCTAGCCTCGTCGTCCACGGCCGCGCGGGTCCAGCGGCGCAGAGCACCGTCCCGGAACAGCTCCACCAGGTCGGCAGCGTCCGTCAGGCTCCACTGACGCAGAAGGAGAGCGGGAGCCGAGGGCGTGGCGGCTGCCTCCAGCCGGGCGACGATCTTGTCCATGGACGGAGCGTAGGCGGTGGCTACGGCGGTGACAGGAGCTGGTCCGCCGCGTTCTCCGGTGTGGCGGTGAAGGTGTTGTGTCATCGTGCCGACCGTGTACGCAACGCCGTGACGGACCAGTCGAGCGCCGGTGTCAGAGGTTGCGGGTCGGGCCAGCCGTTGATGACTGCGAGCAGGCGGAAGTACCGGTCGCGGCTCGGATCGTTCGCGGCGTCCAGACGCGGCAGTAGCCACCGGTGCGGCTCGGCGTCGTCCGTGCGGCCGAGGGCGCGGGCACAGCCCGCGGTCAGCTCCCTGACGACCGGATCGGCCTGCGGCGATTCCGGGGCGATCCCCGAATCGACGGCTGCCGTGGCGAGGTCTCGGACGATGGCTACGACATCAGGGCGCGGCGGCGCGGATCCGCGCTCGGGGAGGTTGGCCGCGTGACTTTCGGCCGCGCGCCGCACATGGTCGCGGAAGCCCGGGTCCAACGTCAGTTCCGCCAACTCCACCCATGCCTCGACCTGCTCGTCTGTCGCGTTGTCCGGTAGCTCGGGTGTCATGGAGCGTCTGGCCGCAGCGTGGCCGGGACCACCTTCGAGCCCTTCGAAGACCGTGTCGAGGAAGCCATCGACCAGCCGTCGGCGTGCGCCTTGGGACAGTTGGGCCAACTGATGCATACGTTCCATCTCCTCAGGGGTGGGTCTGCGCCTGGCCGCAGCCAGCAGTACGGCCCGCTGCAGCCGCAGGGTGGCGATCTGCACCTCAAGCGCGGCCGCGTGCTGCTCGGCGACCTCACCGAGCGTCAGCTCTCGCTCCACGACCTGTCGGACAACGTCGAGACCGAGTCCGAGTTCACGCAGCGTACGCACCAGGGTCAGTCGGGCGACGGCGTCGGGACCGAAGCGGCGATAGCCGGCGGCGGTGCGGTCGGCCGGCACCACGATGCCGCGATCGGAGTAGAAACGGATGGTCTTGACCGTCAGCCCGGTGCGTCGAGCCAGTTCACCGATCGAGTAGAGGATGGTGCCGTCCATGACCTCATCTTCCTGTCTCCCCCCACTGGAGACTCAAGCCCGCTCTGCGAGCAGTTGACCAAGGGGGAGCCAGTGGGGAGGGGAGGAACATCTGGTTGGCGTGTCTGTGACGGGGGTTGAGCGTTCGGTCCAGGTGTGGGGACGTCGCCTGGATCGTGTCGGATGAGCCGTGGGACCGCCATCCGGGTGCCCCTCACCGGCCCGCGGCGACCGCGCACCCGGCCGGACAAGGTCCGTGCCGACAAGGCCTACGGCTCCCGCGCGAACCGCGGCTCCCCGCGCCGTCGTGGCATCGGCTGCACGAACCCTGAGAGAGCCGACCAAGTCCGCAACCGCAAGTAGTTCGGTTCCCGAGGCGGTCGCCCGCGACGTTCGACAAGACCGACTACCGACCTACCGACGCGCCACGCCGAGGAGTGCGGCCCTGGAGGTGCGGCGGCAACCGCTGACGCGGGATCTTGGCGCCTGGCCCACGTGGATGACATCGCCGTACGAGTCACTGGACTTGTACGCCCCGATGGTGAGGACCGGCATTCCTCGTATGGGCCGGGCGGACAACCCCCGTGCACCAGGCCAGGTCGGCTTGGGGCACGGGGGCGCGGGGCGCGGGGCCGGGGAGGCGGCTCAGTTGACGCGGCGCGGGCGCCGCGTGCGGCGGACGCCGAAGCAGGCGCCGAGCAAGGCGGCGACGACCGTGGCGGCGGCGCCCGCGGTGACGGCTGCCCCGGCGGTCGCCGCGGGCGCGGCGGACGTGTGCGGGGGTGCGGCTGTACCGCCGTAACCGCCGCCCTCGCCTGCCCGGTCGTAGGCGGACCCGGGGAGCTTGTCGCCGTATTTCGCGTGTACCAGGCGCTGGTAGGCGGGCAAGGTCACGCCGCCCTTCCCCACGGCGCGCCGCGCGTCGGGGTCGAGCGGCCGCACACGGCCGTCGCGCACCACGTACCAGGCGTCGATCTGCGGTTCCCGGAAAACGGTTCCGAGGCCGTGCGCCTCGCTGACGTAGTCGGTCTCGTCACCGCCGGTTGCGATGTTGACGACCTTCCACCCCTTCGCCGTCCGTACGGTCCACACCGAGGCGACCTGGCCGTCCGCGGAGACAGCCTTGCTCGCGACGAACTTCGGGTCGGCGACAGGGGCGCCCGGACGTCCGGCGACGAACCCCGGATCGAGGAGGTAGACGGTTACCGACGGCCCGACCAGGTGCGGCCGGGCCGAGCTCGGTGTGATCGCGTCATCGCGGGAGAAGAAGCGCGAGAGGGTGAGGACGGTGGCCGGGGTTGACGCCGCCTTGCGCGCCTGAGCGGTGTCGGCGGCGGTGAAGGGCGCGGGGAAGTCGCCGCCGGCCGCCGCGTGGGCGGTGGCGGGCGCGAGTGCGCCGAAGGCCGCGGTGGCGGCGAACACCACGGCCACCGCGCTTGTGCGGACGAGCTTGCGACCGGCGGGTGCGTGCTGGTTGGGCGTGCGGCGCTCGGGTGACGTGGGGGTTGGCAACATGGGGGCCGGTGACGTGCCACTCGATGACGGCTGGGTCGGTGTGGTCTGGGTCGGCGTGGTCTGGGTCGGTGTGGGCTGGATCGGTGACGTGCGGATCGGGGTCATGGGGTCACGCTCCGATCCGGTAGAGCGAGTGGGTCCACGTGAACGAGTTGTTGCTCACGTAGTAGTCGTAATCCCCCCAGTTGTAGCGGTAGTTGGAGGGCCACGGGTCGCCCCAATAGACTTGGTTGTCGGAGGTGTCGTAGCCGTACAGCACATGCATGTGCCCGCCCCCGGAGCTCCACTCGATGCGTGTTTCGATGGGGCGGTTGGCGTTGATCTCGTTCTGCACGGTGCTGTAGCGCAGATAACCGCTCACATACGTACCGGGGTTGATGCCCATCCAGTCGAGGGCGTTCTGCACGTCGTCCAACGCCGCCTGCCAGTTGCCGCAGGTGCTGCCCTGGGGCCGGTTGAAAGCGGCGTCACAGAACTGGTTCTGGGTGTAGTCGCGCCCGAACCACGACGCGATGGTGTTGCCGCTCGCCGCCCAGCACCAGTTGCTGTTCTGCTGCGCCTGCATGGTGATGTTGAGGCGCTTGGCGCCGGTAACGGCGGGGCGAGCGGCGGCCCGAGGAGCCGCGTGCGGGGTGGAATGGGGAGCGGCGTGAGCAGTGGCCGATGGCACGAGGACGGACGTCAGGACGGCGACGGCCGCGAGGACCGACGACGCCAGCCGTCTACGGCCCCGGGTGGTAATGGACATGGCGTTCCTCCCAGTCAGGGTGGGGGTGGAGGAGCGCGTCCGGACGCTGCGACAGCAGGATCGATCTCTTGTCGGGTCCCGGTCAATGAAGTTATCCACAGGGCTGGCGGCGAAGTGAACTCCACCCGTACGGTTGTGAATGCCACAGCAGGTACCAGCAGGTGGCAGCAAGTAGGTAACGCCTCGTTCCAGGACGGGGAAGTGAACGTTCACAGGTAATCGATCAGGGGGGTGGGGGGAGGGGAGGGGCCCCATGGCAGCACACAGGACCGATCGCCGTGCCACCACCCCGCGCCCCGGTGACCCGCCCCTCGGCCCACCCCTCGGCCCGTCCCGCCGCCCCACCCCCGAGGCCGAGCTCGCCGAAGCGCTGCGCACCGGCCCGTTCTCGGCCGCGCTCCGGGCTGCGCTTGCCGCACGCGGGCTGGCTCTGCACCGCGTCCAGCACCGGCTCGCCCAGCGCGGCATACGCGTCGGTGTGACCAGCCTCAGCTACTGGCAGCGCGGTGTGCGGCGTCCCGAGCGTCCCGAGTCGCTTCGTGCCGTCACCGCGCTTGAGGAGGTCCTGGAGCTTCCCCCGCACGCCCTCACCCGCCTGCTAGGTCCGCGTGCCACCAGCGACCATCCCCCGGCCCGCCCGTATCGGACCCTCCTCGAACCCGCCGCCGCGCTCGAATCGCTGCTGGCCAGTCTGGAGGCACCGGCGGACGGGGGCCTGCACACCGTGATCCACTACGAGCACGTTCACATCGGTGCCCATCGAGAGCTCGCCGCCCGCGACTCGCACCACGTCGTACGGGCCCACCGCGACGGCGTCGACCGCTATCTCGCCATCTACCACGGCGACCCGGGCTGCGACACGGAACGGGTACGGGTCCGCGGTCTCGGCAACTGCCGGGTCGGGCGGATCCGGCGCCACGGCGCATCGGGGGTGATCGTCGTCGAGCTGCTCTTCGACGGGCGGTTGAGAGCGGGGGAGACCGCCGTCCTGGGGTACCGCTTCGAGGACGGAACCGGCGCGCCCAGCCATGAGTACGTTCGCGGCTTCACCTACGGCGGCGGCCAGTATGTCCTCCAGGTCGGCTTCGACCGTGCCGCCCTGCCCGTCCACTGCCGCCGCTTCACCCGTCCCACGGCGACCGCCCCTCGCGAGGCGGTCGCCGATCTGACACTGAACGCCCATGGCTCGGTTCACCTCGTGGAGCAGCAGATCCGGCCGGGCGTCCTCGGCGTCACATGGGAGTGGGACTAGGTCGTATCTTCAAAAGCGGTATGTCGCGTGCTGTTGCCGGTCATGGGCTGGTCGCGGTGGCGTGTCGCAGGAGGCGTACGAATGAGACTGCCTCTCCGGCCCTGGAGACTTGGCCCTTACAAGCCGTCATTGGTGGCACGGGCGTGGGTTCCGCCCACACGACCGATGAGTTCCGCCTCGCCGCGTCGTCTGCACATTGGGAACGTACGTCCCCCTTCCGCGCCTGCGGGAGGCCGAGTTGAGATGACTAGGAGCGTGCACACCGTGGAGCAGGAGAACGTGAGCGCCACCCTGACTGTCGCCGTGCCCGCCGCGAGGGTGTTCGCGGTGCTGGCGGACCCGACGACCCATTCTGCGATCGATGGCACCGGCTGGGTTCAGGAATCTGTCGACCGGGCGCCGCTGACGGAGGTGGGGCAGATTTTCCGGATGGCCATGTACCACGCCAACCATCCAAACGGTGACTACCAGGTGGCCAACAAGGTCCAGGTGCTCGACCCGCCGCGCGCCATTGCCTGGCTGACGGGGCAGGAGAAGGACGACGGCCACGTGGAGTTGGGCGGCTGGATCTGGCGTTACGACCTTGCGCCTGTCGGTCCGTCCGAGACTGAGGTCACGCTCACCTACGACTGGTCGGCGGTGCCGCAGTTCATCCGGGATCGCGGCATCCAGTTCCCGCCGTTCGGCCCCGAGCATCTCACCGACTCGCTGCACCACCTGGCCGAGCTTGTCTCCGAAAGGTGATGTCGTCGACCATGATGACCATCAGTACCGGCGCCTTCGGTTGCAGACGCCACTGATTGGTGCCCGCCTTGATGTGACCGACTCCCAGTGGGCGGTGCTCGAATCGCTGCTGCCGGTCGGGTCGGGGCCGGGCCGGCCGCCGGTTCACCCACGGCGGCCTTTGGCCGACGGGGTGCGCTGGTGCGTTAGGGCGCGTGCACCCCGGTGGGACGTGCCCGACGCAGTCGAAAGCGCCATCGACAAGCTCAAGGCGCACCGGGCCGTAGCCACCCGGTTCGACAAGCGCGGGCTACATCTTCCTCGGCACCGGCACCGGCACCACCACAGCCCTGATCATCTGGCTCCGCTCATGATCGCCCGGACACGCCCTGGGAGGGGCCCAGCGA
This sequence comes from Streptomyces sp. NPDC001709, assembly GCF_053596375.1. Taxonomy (NCBI): domain Bacteria; kingdom Bacillati; phylum Actinomycetota; class Actinomycetes; order Kitasatosporales; family Streptomycetaceae; genus Streptomyces; species Streptomyces sp. NPDC001709. Next base: position 54,548 of record NZ_JBSFGB010000042.1, read on the forward strand.
CAGGCAGTCGTCCGTGCCCCACTCCCCGCCAGTCACCTCGCGGGCGACACGGCACCACTCGGCCTGTCCGCCAGGCAGCGGCCAGGCCCAGGTGGGTCTGGCCGCTGTGTGCAGTTCCTCGAGGTGGCGGACCAGTGCCGAACCCGCGATCGCGGCGCCGTCGGGGACGGCGGTGCCGTGGCGGGCGCGGAGCTCGGCGAAGCGGGCCAGCTCGGCCTCGTAGCGCTCCACCTCCCGCTCCGTGCCCGCGGCCACCTCGTCGTCCGGTGCGGTGCGGTGCAGGTGCAGCAGCGGGGGCGCGGTCGACTCGGTGATCGCGGCGGCGAGTCGGGCATGCCCGTCCAGGATCACATGGCAGTCCAGGCCGCTGACCCACCACAGCAGAACAGGCGGGAGGGTGCCGTCACGGACCTGCTTGCGGTACGCCTTGACTCGCCCGTCGCGGTGGTCGGGCATCGGGCGCAGCGGGAGGATCTCCCACGAACCGGAGTGGACGAACCAGTCGATGTACCCGTCAGGATGGCCCTCGCTGATCATCTCGCCCCAGTACTCGGATTCCGGCCGACGGCCGTGGTTCCAGCGCAGGAGCGGGCTCTCGCGCGACAGCAGCCACCGCCCGTCGTGCAGCGGACTGCCCGGTGAACCGGCCAGGCACTCCGCGAAGCGGTACGCCCAGCGATCGAGCCGCCCAGCCAGATCCCGACCGGCCGCGGCCCGCGAAGGCGGGATGACGGAGCGGTAGGCATCGGTGCGCCAGAAATCGACCCCGCCGTGGTCGCCGTCGACGGCGGCGAGGAGCACGGGCCGCGTCTCCTGGGTGAGGAGGAGCCGCCTCTCGGCGCTGAACAGACACAGCCCCGGGCGGCGCCGGGACCTCACCTCCAGGGACAGGCCCGTCCAGGTGTCATCGTCCCGGACGATATCCGTGCGTCGCATGCTGAGCATTCTGCAAAGTGCCTTCGACTCGAAGTTCAGGCCCGGCTGTGTGTTCTTCCAGCGCGCTGCGGGGCTGTCCATCCCGGGCGGCTGAGGCTTCGGCGTCGGCAGCGCGGGGTCTGCCTGGCCGTCACCGTACCCTTCCGCGGTGCTTGTGCCCGGTGCTATGCCGGGCAGAGGCCGGGCACGACGCTGCGGGCCCGGGCGGCACGCTTCAGGCCGGCTCGCCCCGCCACGCCCCGTCCCGGCGGGCCCAGCGCACCGCCGGGGCCACCGCCAGGCCTGCCGCCGCGAACAGCACGCCCAGCACCGCCCAGCCCGCCGAGCCATGGGCGATCGCGGTGACGGTGACCAAGGCCGGACCGGCCATCATGCCCGCCGACGTGCCGGCGCCGAAGACGCCCTGGTAGACGCCGTGGGCTCGGGCGTCGGCCAGTTCGTAGCCCAGCGTCCAGCCGCCGGCCGCCGACAACACCTCGGCGAGAACCTGCACCACCGCGCCCGCGGTCAGCGCTGCCACCGCCCACACCGGGGAGAGCCCGGCCGACAGCGCGTACACCGCGCATGACGCGGCCAGCAGCAGTCCCGACCAGCCCATCGCCCGTACAGCAGAAGGCACTTGGGTGGCACGGCGCGCCACCGGCACCTGGAACAGCGCCACCAGCACACAGTTGACAACCATCAGGAAGGCCGCCGTCCAGCGGGGTGCGTCGGTGCGCTCCACGATCCACAGCGGCAACCCCACCTCAGACAGCGAAAACTGGACCACCAGCACCCCGTTGAGGATCGTCACGGCCAGGAACGGTATGTCTCGCACGGCCCGCCAGCGTTCCGTGGCCGGCGCGGAGGTGTCCAACGCAGGCAGCTCGGTCGCGTGCGGCGCCAGCGGCAGCCGCGGCAGCAGCAGCGCCGGACCCGCGAAAGTCGCCGCGTTGACGAGAATCACCGTCATGTACGCGGTGTAGGTGTCGAGTTGCAGGGCGACCGCGCCGAACACCCCGCCAACGCCCATGCCGACGTTCACCACCATCCGCAGGTACGCCCGCGCCTCCACCCGCGTGGCCGCCGGCAGCACCTCCGCGTACACCGCGCCCTGCACCCCGCGGCTGGCCATCTGCAGCCCCGTCGCGCAGACCACGGCGATCAGGAAGCCGAAGTAGCCCTGCACGAGCGTGTACGCGGCCGTGGCCACCCCGGTTCCGCCCCACAGCAACGCGCCGACCCGCCGCGCCCCCCACCGGTCCGCGGCCCGCCCGGCCGGCACCCCGACGGCCACGCCGACCAACCCCGCCACCGTCATCCCGACGCCGACAGCGGACGCGTCGAGGCCGACGATGCGCGTGAAGTACAGCACGCCGAGGGGAAAGAACAGGCCGTTGCCGAGGGCGTTGACCAGGGTCAGCAAGCTGGCCAGGCGCAGCGTGGAATCGGCGGGAAGCAGGCCGGCGGCCCGGGTGGCGCGCTGTGGCGCGGGGCTGCCGCCCCGCTTTGAAGCAGGGGGGACTGGAGTTGTGGTCATGTGAACAGCCAACCCCGCGGCACGTGGGCACCGACAATGATTTAGCGTAGCGCTCAATGATCGAGTTCCGCTTCGCCGTCGGCGACCTTGCGACCACCTCCTTCGCCTACTGTCCCCTGCAGGAGGCGGTGTTCTCCCTGCGCTGTCTGCACGATCCGGCACGCTATCCGCACCACCGGCCGTGGCTGCGCCGCATCCGACCGCACCTGGACCGACTCGACCGCGAACTGCTCACCGCGCTCGTCACCCCCTGGCTATGGGTCCCGGACTTCCTCACGCCACGCCCCGAACGCGCCCGCCCCGGCTTCGCCGAGGGGCTCGACCGGCTCGCCACGACCCCGCCGGAGGTCGTGGTCGCCGACTTCAGCGCCGCCTACCGCACCCCGCACGCGCTGCCTCCCGTCGTCGCCCGTTCACTCGCCACCCCCGCTGCCTTCCTCGACCGGATCACGAACGCCCTCGACGCCTACTGGCACACGTGCTTGGCCACCGACTGGTGGCCCCGGGTCCAGACCATCCTGGAGGCCGACCTCGCCCACCGGGGGCGGATCCTGGCCGAGCAGGGCGCCGGTGCGCTGTTCGCCGGCCTCGACAGGCGGCTCACCTGGGACGGTGGCCAACTCCTCCTGTCCACCCAGGACTTCAGCATTCAAGCGCCATGGAGCGACGTCAGTATCGCCGGCCGCGGCATGGTGCTGCTGCCGACGCTGTTCGCCCGTGGCGCCCAGCCGCTGATCGACCCCGCCCGCCCGCCGGTCCTCACATACCCGGCCCGCGGCCGTGCCACCCTCTCCGAGGAACCACCCCCGGTCACCGGCGAGGCCCTCGTACGCCTCCTCGGCCGCCCCCGCGCCCGCCTGTTGCTGCTGCTGACCGAACCGGCCTCCACCACTGAGCTCGCCCACCGCCTCGACGTCACCCCGGGCGCGGTCAGCCAGCACCTGGCAGTTCTTTACGACGCGGGCCTGCTCACCCGCACGCGCAGCGGCCGAATCGTGCGGTACGCCCGTACGCCCCTCGGTGACGAGTTGTGCAGCTGATGCTCCGACCGGGAACGTTCGCGGGAGTGGCGCCCAGGTGCTGGACCAGCAGGGCTGCGGCCCCATACAGGCTGACACGGACTCGGTGACGGTCTGCAGCTGAAGGCCCCCGGGGATCAGCCTTGCCGTCCCCGGGCCGGCTCAGGGTTGCCGCCAACGCCGACGGGGTTAGAAGGGGCTGGGGCGAGCATCGGCCAGTAGGCCACACCGCAAGTTCAAGAAGAAGCGGGTGGAATCCGTGATGCCGCCGATGCGCGACGGAGTGACCATCGCCCGGCACCGCTGACGCGCTGCGAGTGGGCACCGTAAGTCCCGGTGGTAACCAGCCGCCCGGGCGCAGCCACTGAGCAATCCTTCGTAGCAAAGGGCGGCAGCCGGATTCCTCGTAGTACGCCGGGTAGTTGTCCTTGTCGGCGTCGATGAATGCGATGTCGATGACGGGCTCGGCGTAGAGCGCGCACTGTCCGAAGCGCGGAGGCGATGCGCTCGTCGAGCCGGTCGGCGACGCCCGCACGCTCCCAGGCTCTGCAGCCTCCTATGAAGATCCGAGTCGGCGTGCCCTAGGCCGGAGTGGTGCCGCTCGCCTGCACGGCTGCGACAAGTGTGTCGAGCTGCCCGCGAACTCGGGCGGCGGTGAGATGGTCGAAATAGTCGCGGGAGCTGATGATCTTTCCGTCGCGCACGCGAAGGACGAAGATACCGGGCAGCGCGAAGGGTTCTCCGGTCTCCGCGACTGTTCCCTGGTACTCGAACTCGGCGACGATGACCTCGGGGTCGGTCGTCTCATGGATCGTGATGTTGGTTGCCCGACGGTGCAGCTGGGGGCCGGCGCCGGTCGGCCTGAAGTGCTCGCGCAGTTCGTCGCGGGTGCGGAGCGCGGCAGCACGAAGCGGGTCGAACGGGTGCACGACATGGGTCTGCTCCGCATACAGATCGGGCAGTTCCTTCCAGTGGCCCTCTGCAACACCGTTCACGAGCGCGAGGAAAACCTCTCGCGGGCTGACGTCTTGGGACATGACACTCTCCTGTCGTCTGCAGCGACGTGCGGCGGTGCGGTATCGAAGTACTATCCGGAGTCGCGACTCCGATTATATGGAGCTGCGACTCCGGAGATCGGCAAACGAGTGAAAGTGCGATGAGCGTCCCAGGTAACCGAAGGATGGGTAGCAGTAGCAGACGGCCGCAACGCGCTGACGCGCGAACCAACCGCGAGCGGATCTTGAACGTCGCCGAAGACGTTTTCGGCAAGGGTGGCCAGTCCGCGTCCACCGAGGAGGTGGCCCGCCTGGCCAACGTTGGCATCGCCACAGTCTTCCGCCACTTCCCCACCAAAGCGGCGCTACTGGAAGCCGTGCTCGTGCAGCGGTTCGACCGCCTGCGCGCGCAGGCCGAAACGCTGGTTCACGCCACGGACCCGGCTACGGCGTTCTTCGACTTCTTCAGCCACCTCGTCGCCGACGCCGCCGGCAAAAACGCCATAGCCGAAGCCCTGCTCGAGGCCGGTGGTGGCACCGGCGGCGACGCTGCTCAGGCATCGGACGGACTGCGTCGAGCCGTCGGTGTCCTGCTTCAGCATGCTCAACGCGCCGGCGCCGTCCGAGGTGACGTCGAACTGCCCGAGGTCTACGCCTTGCTCGTTGCCACATCACGAGCCTCGGCACACGCCCACCTTGAGGAGCAGGTACGAGACCGGATGCTTGCCATCGTCTTCGACGGCCTGGCGCCCCTCCGGAACCCGCGGCCGGAGATGAGGATCTGAACTGGGCACACGCTCTGGGTGCGGATCCACTCCTCGATGCGGCAGCCCCGCGGCGGGGTGACGCTCACGCTGTCTCCAGGGGCTGGTCACACCGGGCAGCGGAGGCAGGCACGGACTTCCCGGCCGCTGTGGGTCTGGTGGATCTCGGTCGACTGCGCGAGGTACTTGACTATGCCGGTGCCGCGGCCGTGTTCGTCCGGGGCGAGGTTGTGCGAACCATGATCGACCGGGGTTCCCGAGTCGCTGACCACGATGTACAGGGCGCCGTGATCGAGGACGAGTACCAACGTCATGCACTCGCGGCCGTACTGGGCGGCGTTGGCGGTGAGTTCGTCGACGATGAGAACGGCGGACTCACGCTCGCTCTCGGGAACGCTCCAGCACTCCAGCAGATCCGCCGTGAAGTGACGCGCGGCGGACACATGTGCCTCCCGTGCGGGCAGGGTCAGTGTCGCCCGATGGGAGCAGGGCCGTGAGCTGGTGCGCTCGGAATCGGTCACAAACATGGTCTTCTGGCTCTTCTGTGTGGATGCGGAGGCTGGAGCAAAGCTGGGGGCCGCCAAGAACCTGGAGGCGGCCGGTAGGCCGGGGAACCTGTGTATGAGCGCTCATCCGTTACTACGCACGACGAGTGGCATATGGTTCGAGCGATTCGTACCTTTTTTGCGACCTTGCGACCTTGCGACCTTGCGGCTGCGCGGCGGCTTCCGGGTGGCCTCACGCCCGGATCGTGACCAGCTTCTGGCCGCTTCCGGAGATGATCTCGAAGTGCTCGATGGCTCCCGGAGCCATGGGGACCGCCCCCGGAATCTTCGTTCCGGTCGGGTACTCGCCGGCCCGCCAGGTGGCGGCGTCCGCCCTGGTCCCGCCGGGCCCGATTGCCTGCAATCGGCAGATCATGCCGGCCGGTGCACCATGGGCCGAGACCTGTAGGACACTGCCCCAGGCCGAGGGGAAGACCTTTACCGAGGCGGTGACGCCGGTGGTGGAATCGTTTCCGGAGAAGGTGCGCGACGGAGTCGGCGTGGCGGGTCCGGACTGCCTGCCCTGACTTGTCACGGATGTGCTGGTCGCCAGCCAGGTGCCGCCGACCGCCGCTGCCGCGACCAGCATCAGGGAGGCGGCCGCGCCGACCAGTTGCAACCGCCAGGTCCTGCGGCGCCTGGCCGCGGCCTGCTGGAGCATACTGTCGATCAGCCCTGTCTCGGGAGCCTGAGGTGTCGCGGACATGCCGGATGGTGCCTGCGGTGCTCCCTGCGCGCTCTCGGCCGCCCGCCGCACCAAGCGGTCGGCCAGGTCCTCGTCGCCGGCCGGAACCGTCTGGCCTGCCGCTTCGGCCGCTGTGACCATCTCGAGCAGTGCCGGCAGCCCGGCCAGTTGCTCGTGCTCCGCCCGGCAGGCGTCGCATGTCGCGAGGTGGGCGCGTACCTGTTCCATTTCCGACGGGGACAGCGTGCCCAGGACGTACCCGCCCAGTGCCATCCGCAGGGCGTCGTGGTCCGTGTTCATGGCCGGCACCTCCTCCATGCCTCGGTCATGGCTCGATGCCCCGTTCCTGCAGCGCGAGCCGGAGGGCGTGCAGGGCGTAGTACGTCCGCGACTTGACCGTGCCCAGCGGGATGCCCAGCACGTCCGCGGCCTCTGCCATGGTCTTGCCCCGGTAGTACGTCTCGGCCAGTACGGCGCGGTGGTCCGGGGACAGCGTCCGGATGGCGTCGACCACTGCCCAGCTCTGCAGTGCCTGCTCGATCTGGTCCTCGCCCGCTGTCTGCCCGGCGGCCCGCTCCAGGGCCTCGCCGCCGGTCTCCGCCGGCCTGGCCCGCCGGGCCCGGTGGGCGTCGATGACCAGGTGCCGGGCGACCGTGAACAGCCAGGCCCGAGCAGGACCGCGCCGGGGGTCGAACGCGGTGGGGTGCTGCCACGCCCGCAGCAGCGTCTCCTGTACGACATCCTCGGCCCACTGCCGGTCTCCTGACGTCAGGCGCAGCGCGAAGTGGAACAGGGGGCCCGCATGCTCGGCATACAGAGCGCGGATCAGTTCCTCGTCGGTGGCCGAAATGCTTCCTCCACCAGAGACACGGCGCGCAGAGCGATCCGGATCGGCTGTTTGGCCATGTTTACGGGCACTCCATGGCATAAGTCGATCATTACGCATATGCGCTCTTTTGTCTTGCTGCGTGCTGCGTGCCGTGTGCCGCCTGTGGCGACTGGTTCGACCCGAGGGGAGCGCGAAGAAAGTCGAATGAAAGTCGTATATCAGTCGAACCGGGCGGCACCGTTGCTCGTGAAGTCAGGCAAGAGCTGAGATACACGGCAAATCGTCGACGAGCGTCGCTGCACTGCTGCCGCAACACGAACCCCCGCTCGGCGGGCCCGTTGCGGGATGCGCGTCCGTCGCATGCGGAACCCGCGCGCGTCAGACGATCGCGCGAGCTCGGCCGCCACCTTTCCCCTCTTCCTGATCAGTGAGGAACAAACACCATGTACCCGAATTTTGGCCATGTCGGTCGGCGATCACGCGTCACGGCCGGGATCGTGGCCGGGGCGGCAGCCTCCCTGGGGCTCCTGAGCGCGTGCGGCCCGTCCCCACACTCCACCGCAGCCGGTGCCATCACGCCCGGTCCTGGTCAGCGTCAGGTTGCGGGGATGCCCGGTGCCTCCCCGTCGGGACATGCGGCGAGCACAGTGCCTGGCGCCTCGCCGATGCCCGGCATGAGCATGCCTATGAGCTCGCCTAAGACGGGCGCGGCTGATGCGCCGGTGACCGGAGATGCCGTAGCGATCAAGAACTTCGCGTTCTCCCCGGCCACGCTGGAGGTCAAAGCGGGCACGACGGTGACCTGGACCAACCAGGACACCGACGCCCACACGGTCACCAGTGCCGGATCGGGCGGACCCTTGCACTCGCCCGCTCTGGCCACCCACGCCACCTACAGCTACCGGTTCACCAAGCCGGGCACCTACGCCTACCTCTGCACCATCCATCCCTTTATGACGGCCAAGGTGGAGGTGACCCGATGACCGGATACCGTGATGCTCAGGACCCATTCTCGGGCGCCGTCGCCGACCAGCCCGCCGAGGAACACGGCATGACACGGCGTCAACTCATGCGGCACGTAGGGTGGTTCGGCGGAGCCGTCGTGCTGACCGTGGCCGGCGGAGAGGTGATCAGTCACATCGCCAGCCCCCAGGACACCGGCGCCGAGGCCGCCGCGGGAACCAGCGGCGCCCTGCGGTTCGTGCAGGTCTCCGACAGTCACATCGGCTTCCACGGGCCGGCGAACATGGACGTGGTCGGCTCGTTCACCGAGGCGATCGACCAGGTCAACACGCTCGGCTTCCGGCCCGACTTCGTCATGCACAGCGGCGACCTGACGCACCTGTCCACGGCGGACCAGTTCGACCAGGTCAGGCAGATGATGACCAGGCTGCGCACGGACCGCGTCTTCACCGTGCCCGGCGAGCACGACTCCATCGGCGATGCGGGCCGCGCATACCGGCAGATCTTCGGCGAGGGCACGCTCGGCGACGGCTGGTACAGCTTCGACACCCACGGCGTCCACTTCATCGCCCTGGTCAACACTCTGAGCCTGGAAAAGCTGGGCCACCTCGGCACCGAGCAGATCGGCTTCGTACGCAAGGACCTGGCGGGATTGTCATCGGACACCCCGATCGTGGTCTTCAGCCACATCCCGCTGTTCGCCATGTACCCCCAGTGGGGCTGGAGCACGGACGACGCGTTGAAGGTGATCGCGCTGCTGCGCCGTTTCTCCTCGGTGACCTGCCTCAACGGACACGTCCACCAGCTGTTCACCAAGACGGAGGGCAACATCACCTTCCACTCTGCCACCACCACCGCCTACCCACTGCCGAAGCCGGGACGGGCCCCCGCCCCCACTCCCCAGGTCGTGCCCGCCCGACAGCTCAAGGCTGCGCTAGGCATTCGCACCGTGGACTACCGGCAGGGCGACCGCGAGCTGGCGGTCAAGGACAAGCGGCTGGCATGAGGAAGGGAGGACTCCTCGTCGCGGCTCCGTGCGAGCCCGCATGTGACCGACCCGCGTCCGGGCATCGACCGGGACACTGCGGCCATCGAGGTCCACTCGGGCGCGGCGACTGGATGACGGGCCCGTGTTGGCCGCGGTGAGCAGATTCGGTATCAGCGGGGGGCCAACGTGCATCTGGTGCTGGCGTCCGCCCCGGCCGTGTCCTCTCCCGCTCCAGCCGTTCCGAGCCCGGCGGCGCCGGGGCGGCCGGCGTGACACCGGGCGGGCTGGCCTGCTCCTCGGCGAGCGCTTGCCCGTCCGGCTACCCGTGCGGATGGAGCGGTACGAACGAGACCGGCTCCATGATGACGACACGCACCAACATGCCCACGATGGGCACGTCGGACAACAGGATCGGCTCCTCGACCGGTTCAGGAAGGGGCGCCTGTCAGGACTTCGACCTTGCCGGTGTCGAGCGAGTAGTAGCCGCCCACGACGGCAAGGGCGCCCTTTCCCACCAGTGGGGCGAGGTCCTGGTTGGAGCGCAGATCGGTGGCGGTCAACTTGACCTGGGCACGGGCCATGGTCTCGACCGGGTCGGCGCCGCCTTCCTTCACTGCCTGCATGTATGCCGGCTGCAGAGCCTTGACGATCGCCTGCAGGTTGCCGGGCAGCGACTTGCCGTAATGAAGGGCCTCATACGCCGCCTTGACGGCGCCGCAGCGCTGATGCCCGAGGACCACGACGAGCGGAGTGCCACTGGTCATGGGCCCGTACTCGACCGAACCAGTGACCACCGGGCCGACCGCCTCCCCGCCCGTGCGCATCACGTAAAGATCACCCAGCCCGGTGTCGAAGAGGAGTTCAGGCGGCACCCGGGAGTCGATGCACGAGAGGATCGCCCCATAAGGCTCCTGCTCCTGGGCCACGAGCTGACGCCGGTTCGGATCCCGGTCGGGATGATGAAGGGCTCCGCTCACCCAGCGCCGGTTGCCCTCCATCAGTCTCGCGAATGCCGCGGCAGGTGTGGTCGGCCGCGTCGTGGGTGAAGCGCTGAGCGCCGCCGGGGCGGCCTTCAGCGATGAACACCCCGCGAGAGCGAAGGTGCCGCAGGCAAGCAGCGCTCTACGCCCCAGACGTCCTGCTCTGTCCATCGTTCGTTCCCTCGATGCCGCTCGGATGCGTCCCCGTGTCTTGACCAGGGCAATTGTTCCGCGTCGTGTGGTGACCTGGCCGCAGGCGCAAGCGTGCACGGGTTACGGTTGCTACAGACGGCCCACAGAACGACCCACAGAACGGCTCACGCCGCAGAGCGAGAGTTTGAGCCGAGACCTCGCCCGCCCGACCGCCATGCCGCGACCGGGTGCTGTCCGTTCTCGTGAACATCAACCTCTGGCTGCGTAGGTGAGAACGGGCGGTTTCAGCGGTGACCAGCGGCCCGACACTGACCCCGGGCCGCTGCCTGCTCCTCCTCGTCGTCAGCCACTGCCAGAGCCCATCCCCGTACGCTTCCCCTCCGACGTGCTCCACGAGGGCAGGCGGCGCGCCGAGGCCGGCGGACCGGTCGGTGGCCTCGTGCATCCGCGCTGGTGATCACGAGCTCAACTGGACGGAGTACCCGAGGACCACACGCCCATCCACTGTTCGGCGCCCCACTCTTCGAACCGTTGCACCTCGGTGAACCCCAGCTTCGCCGCGAGGCGCATCGAGCGGTCGTTGGCGGTCTGGGTGCAGAGCACCACAGGCTCGCCAGGAAGCGCGTCGGCGAACCAGCCGAGCGCCGCCGCGCACGCCTCGGCGGCGTACCCGCGTCCCCACACCTCTGGGAGGAACAGGTAGCCGAGCTCGGCCTCCCCGGCATCCGGACGGATATGACTCCGTCGCTCCGCGTCGCGCCGGTTGAGCTCGATGGTGCCGATCATCGCTCCGTCGAGCTCGATCACGAAAAGGCCAGGACGCCGCCCGGGCACCTCAGGCACCGAGCGCTCGAGCTCGTCACGCGGTCGAGGGCCACCGATGTAAGTGCCCACCTCTGGCGAGGCGAACAGCTCGACGAACGCCGCACGGTCCCGGGCCTCGGACTCGCGGAGCACGAGCCGCTCGGTCTTGATCGGAGCAGGTGGCCAGGCGACGGGTCCAAGCTCGGTCATGGCGGGCAACCTATCGCAAGCCCGCCGGGCAGCAGCCTCAGACGACCGGCAGCGGTAGCAGCTTCTGACCCGTCGGCCCGATCTGGATGTCGGTGTCCGTGCACGGCTCGAAACCATGACCGTGACCGCGGGCATCACCGAGTGGCGTCGACGAACCACTCTTCGGCCATGGCGCCGTTGACCTCTCAGAGCGCGTCGAACCCCTGTTCAGTGTGGACGTCTTCGTCGTGAAGTTCTCCACCAGGGGTGTCAGTGGCTGCCTCTACGCTTTCGCGTGATCGCTGACGAGCGACGGTCTGGGATCTGCGCGCCTTGGACGCCGCCGCGTCCGTGACCGACGACCGGGCCTAGCAGCACGACTCGTCCTTGGCCATCCGCGGGTTCTACCCGTTCCTGTACCTCAACCTCGCCGCGGACTTCCACAAACTCGCAGACACCGCGCAGGCCCGAACGCACCTGGCCCAGGCCCGGGAGCACCTCGATGCGCTCAACGATGACGACTACGGTCAGGGCGTCCGATCGGCAATACAGCGGCTCGTCGGCCAACTCGCCGACGAAGATCCCACGATGCCGAAGAGCGACGAACCGAAGTAGTTGATCATGAAGCATTGCTCAAGTGGTCAAAGTGCCGGGGCCCATGTCACCAGGGCACGTTCCCTGCGTCGTTGTAGAAGCCGCCGGTGGGGCCGTCGTCGGGCAGGGTCGCGAGCCGGATCGCGATCGCGGCGCCCTGTTCCGGGTGCGCACGCCGCGGAAGGCGTTGAGGTCGGTCGCACAGTAGCCGGGGCAGGCGGCGTTGATCAGGATGTTCGTGTCGCGCAGTTCCTTGGCGTACTGGACGGTGACGGCGTTGAGGAACGTCTTCGATGGTGCGTAGTCGACGGCGATCGGGCCCGTTTCGGCGCCCGGAGTGGTCTGCAGGGTGAGGGAGCCGACGCTGCTGGACATGTTCACGATCCGCGGCGAGGCGGAGCGGCGCAGCAGCGGCAGCATCGCGTTGGTGACGCGGATGACGCCGATCACGTTGGTCTCTACGGCCGCCCGCACCGTCGCGACGTCGACCGTGGTTGGCATCTGTGGCGCGTTGCCGGCGATCCCGGCGTTGTTGACGAGGACGTCGAGGCGTCCCGCGCGGTCCTCGATCAGCTCGGCGGCGGCAGCCACGCTCGCGTCGTCGGAAACGTCGAGCGGTACGCCGAACGCGTTGACACCGTCCGACAGCAGCTTCGCCACGGCCGCCTCGCGCCGCTCCTCGTCCCGGGCGCCGACCCCGATGCTCCAGCCGAGGGCGCCCAGACCGGCCGCGATCTCGTACCCGATGCCCTTGTTCGCGCCTGTCACCAGCGCGATCGTCTGTTCGTTCATGCCGCCGATCCTCTCCGGGCCTGGCGGGAGACGGCCAACACCGATTGGGTGGGCAGCGATACCTCGCGGGTATCGACCCTGGTCGGGGCCGGGTAGCATCGCGGTGTGGAGACACGGGAGTTGCGGTACTTCGTCGCTGTCGCCGAGGAGCTGCACTTCGGCAGGGCCGCACAGCGGCTCGGGATCGCGCAGCCCCCGCTGTCACGGGCGATCGGCCGGCTTGAACGCCGCCTCGGGGCGCTGCTGCTGGAACGCACCAGCCGCACCGTCACCCTGACGGAGGCCGGGGCGGTGCTTCTGCAGGAGGCCCGGGCGGTGCTGGACGCCGTCGAGGCTGCCGAGCGCCGCACCCGGCGCGCAGCCCTCGCCGCGACCGGCCAGGCCGGCGTGGTCCTCGCCACGAAGGCCGGAGCTTCCAGCGAACTGCTGGCGAAACTGCTCGACGCCTACGCAGCCGAACCCGACGCGGTCGCCGTCGATCTGCTCCTGTGCGGGATCGGCGAGCAGGAACAACTGCTGCGCGACGGCCGGGCCGACGTGGCCCTGCTGCACCGGCCGTACGACACCACGACCGGCTTTGACACCGAGGATCTCCTCACGGAGGGACAGGTCGTGGTCCTGCCGGCCGGGCACCCCCTCACCGGCAGGACCCACGTGCGGATGGCCGAAGTCACCGCGCTGCCCGATCTGCCGCTGCCGCGCTGGCCCGGCCGAGACGGTACGTACCCGCAGGGCACCGGTCCGCGGGCGCGCGACCACGCGCAGCTGCTCCAACTGACCGCGCTCGGGCGCGCCTGCTGGATCGCGCCGGAGTCGTGCCAAGCCCGGCTGCCCGAGGATCTCGTAGCCGTGCCGGTGGTGGACGCGCCGACAGTCACGACGGTCATCGCCTGGCCGCCCCACAGCCGGTCCCGAGCCGTCGCCGGCCTCGTCCGGGCCGCGACACGTCACTGAAAGCTTGACAAACACAGGGGATGGCGAGTCGGTGCGGCTGCGGTTGTCCGGCGATCGCGCGCGGCGTTCGTCGCGTTCTCTGACGTCGCCCATGGACGATGTCAGAAGGACTGCGATCATCATCCGCATGGCGTGCGGCGTGTGCGGGAGCGAGCCGGCAATGTCTCGCGACCGCCGTCGTCATGGGGTCCGGCGAGGTGCTGCCTCCGCCCTGTCGACCCAACACGGAGCGGTGGTGTGCCGCGGTGGATGAGTCCGGCACCCCCGAGGTCGAGCATGTCGTCGTGACCACGCTGACGCTGTGTGGTGTCGACGTCGAGCGGGAACGAGCTGACGGAGCACCGCTGGCGGGCTGAGGTGGCAGGGGCCACGATCGGCGGCCATCTTGGAATATCGGTGTTGTGTCGGGAGCCGAGCTCGCTATCCTCCGTGACAACGCGATGACGGAGACGAGTATCCACGGGATCACGCGAGCTGAGAGAGCTGCCGGTAGCTGAGAAGGCGGTCTCGCACCCCGGGGTGAAGACCCTCCTGAGTGCGGGGAGGAACGGCCTCTTGGCCCAATGCCTCGCCGGCCGGCCCCCGTTACCGGGCATGAACGAGGCCGCTGCTCTCGAGTGGCGGTGAAGGCGCGGTGGCACCGCGAGTCCCCTTCTCGTCCGCGCCCCCAAGGGATCACGACGCGAGGCCCTGGGAGGGCTGCGATGATCCACACGACTGGCCGTGTCCTGGTGTCCGACTTGCGCGAGTACGTGGGGCGGACCGTTTCCGTTTCGGGCTGGGTGCACACACTCCGCCTGCTGAGCAAGGTGCAGTTTGTCGTCGTCCGCGACCACAGTGGCATGGTGCAGGTCGCCCACCAGCGCGGCGGCGCAGGCGATCGGATCGAAGCCGCCTTGCAAGGACTCACCCCTGAGTCTGCGGTGCGGATCACCGGGCGTGTCACCGAAAACCCGATCGTGAGGCTCCACGGCCTGGAGATCATTCCGGAGAGGGTCGAGGTGCTGAACCGGGCTGCGACGCCGTTGCCGATCGACGAGCACACCGGCTTGGAGCACTGTCTGGACTGGCGGTTTCTGGACGTCCGGCGCCGTCCGACCGGGCAGCTGCTGTTCGCTGTGCAGACCACGCTCGAGCAGGGCATGCGTGAATACGCCTACGGGCAGGGCTGCACTGAGATGCACACCCCGAAGTTGATGGGGACGGCGTCGGAGTCTGGTGCCGAGGTGTTCGAGCTCGGTTACTTCGGCCGTTCCGCCTATCTGGCGCAGTCGCCGCAGTTCTTCAAGCAGATGCCCATCGGGGCCGGCATCGACAGGGTCTTCGAGGTCGGCCCGGTATTCCGTGCCGAGCCGTCGTTCACCTCGCGGCACGCCACGGAGTTCACGGGCGTGGACGTGGAGTTGGCATGGATCGACGGGGTTGAGGACGTCATGGCCTTCGAGGAACGGATGCTCGCACACGCCATCGCCAAGGTAGCCGACGCGTACGGTGAAGCGATCCGGGAGACGCTCGGTGTCGGGGTTGCCGTGCCGACGGTGCCGTTTCCGCGGATCACGATGGCTGAGGCACTGAGGGCCCTGCGGGCGCAGGGGTGGGATCCGGAGGGCGGGCGAAATGACCTGGACCCCGAGGGTGAGCGTCGTATCGCCACGCACCTCCAGGAGCTGACTGGGCATGAGTGGGTATTCGTCACCCGCTATCCGGCGGGCGTCCGCCCCTTCTACCACATGCGGCCGGCGGACGACCCGGGTGTGACTCTGAGCTTCGACCTGCTGTGGAAGGGGCTGGAGGTCACGACCGGCGCGCAGCGTGAGCATCGCTACGAGGTGCTCGTGGAACAGGCCACGGGGAAAGGCTTGAGCATCGAGTCGATGCGGGACTACCTCAACGTTTTCCGCTACGGGTGCCCGCCCCACGGCGGCTTCGGGATGGGGCTGGGCCGGATCCTGATGGCGCTGCTGGGGCTCGATTCGATCCGCGAGGCCACGTTCTTGTTCCGCGGTCCGAACCGCCTCACCCCGTAGGGCGGAAGGCAGCAGCGACGCACGCGCCCCACCGTGCCCTCCCGCCTTCGTCGGCCATGCCCTCGTGAACGGCGGCGACGGCAGCGGTGACACCGCCCGCCGCTACGACGCGCAGGCCCGGCACGGTCTTGCGGGTACCGAGGATGAGCATCGGGAGGCCACGGACCGAGGCCACATGACGACTCGTCAAGACGGCGATTCACACAGTCGCTGGAGGAGGTTGAGTACGGTGCGTTCGCCGGCCAGAACGCTTCGCGTCGGGCCGGACGGCCGGAGCAGTAGCGGCCGGTAGATCTCGGCGGCGAGCGGAATCCCGGCTGCCACCCCGGCCTGACGGGAGATGATCCGAGCCTGTACACACAGGTCCTCGCGGTGCTCCACCGAGAGACGATGTCGTCCGCGGCGGCGTCCTCGGCCAGCGCCAGCGCGACGGCACCTCGGGCCGCATGGTCAGGAAACTTCATGGTTCTCCCCGGGTCCGATGCCGTTCGCCCTGTCGGCTGGCACTGGCTTGGGGCGGATCAAACCTCCGGAGTGACCATGGACAGCACCGCGGAGGCCAGGGCCGCGTCGACGACGGTCGAGAGAATGCCACCGGCGAGAAACCCGAGATGGTTGACGAAATGATCACGCACAGGCATGGCGAACCGCACCAGGCCGGGCTCGGCACGTACCACGGTGATGTCCACTGCCTGCCTGCCAACGGAACGTTGTGGAGCGTGCGGTGGTCGTGCTCTGCGATGCCATCCTGCCTCCCAGTGCGAGGATGGTGGAAGCGCCTGCACCGATCGGATCAGGTGTTGGTGTCGTAGTGCAGCCGCGCCGCCTCCACGGCGTTGATGTGCCGTTCGGCCCAGTCGCGGATGGCTGCCAACGGTTCCTGGAGGGTACGACCGAGGTCGGTGAGCCGGTACTCCACCTTGGGCGGGACCGTCGGGGTGACGGTGCGAGCCACGAGGCCGTCCCGTTCGAGGCTGCGCAGCGTCTGGGTGAGCATCTTCTCGCTGACGCCGTCGATCGTGTCGCGCAGTTCGCCATAGCGGCGGGGCCCGTCGTTGAGTACGCCGACAATGAGGACGGTCCACTTGTCGGCGATCCGGTCCAGGGCGGCACGCGAGGGGCACGGTGCGCTGTAGACGTCGGCGGGCTTGCCGTCGGGTAGCCACGCCAGCGGGGCTCGGCCAGGGGTTCCCGGCCGGGGCCGACGCGTGCGAGGAGCTGGCATGCGTCGAACGTTAGCCGAGGACACGTTCGTCGGCCCAGGAGCGGCGCAGTGCGAGGGGCAGCACTCGGCCGAAGACGTGGCCGGCGAAGTGCCCGCCTGCCAACAGCACGTCCGGGTGCTCCAGCTCCTTCAGGAGTCGCTCGCGGGTACGAAGTGCGTCCCCAGAATCCACGTCGAAGACGAAGGGCCACTGACTCTCGGTCACCTGGACCTGGCAGTGCATCACGTCGCCGAGGACGATCAGCCGCCGCGGGTCCGTGCCCTCTGGATCGGTGACAACCAGGCTGGTGTGCCCAGGGGTGTGCCCGGGGGTGGCGATGACCTTAACCCCCGCGGCGATCTGATCGCCGTCGTCGACGAACTCGATCCGGTCGGCCAGGGGCTCCTGTACGGCCCGCGCGTCCGGTCCCGGGAAGGTGCCCTTGTCCGCCCAGTACCGCCATTCCCGTTCGCTTACCAGGTGGCGTGCGTTGGGGAACATCAGCCCGCGGACCGCCCGGCCGTCGGGGAAGTGCGGGGCGGGCGCAACGTCCGTGGTCCAGCCGACGTGGTCGTGGTGCAGGTGTGTGAAGACGACGGTGTCCACGTCCGTGGGCGCGAGGCCTTCCTCCGCCAGGCTCTCCAGCAGACGTCCACCGGTGAACGACGCGAAGCCGGGAACCTCGAAGTCGACGACGCCCAGCCCGAGGTCGGCCAGGATGGCTCGGTCTCCGGTGCGGATCAGAAACGAACCGATGCTGACCGGGAACCGGCCGCGGTGGTCGAGGAAGTCGGCGTAGGGCGCCCAGTCCACCGTCCGGCTGGCCGGAAAGACCGAGGCTGCATCCAACCAGCCCTCCCCGTCAGGGAGGTAGGTCACGGTGGTGGCGCCGATGGAGGTCTGGGAACGTTCTGCTGCTGTCCTGGTCATGCACTCACTATTGGCGTGTGACTCTCCATCGGGAAGTACGTACTTGCAAGTGCGTACCCGTGGGGGCACCCTGAAGCGCTCCGGGTCTGATGGAGGCTCGATTCCCTGAGAGGATCGAGTCATGGCCCGTCCGTCCCCTTACCCTGCCGAGCTGCGTGAGCGTGC
>NZ_JBSFGB010000043.1:0-71498 GCF_053596375.1 Streptomyces sp. NPDC001709
GGTCTGTTCGACGCCGGGTTCTTCGGGATTTCGCCGCGTGAGGCGTTGGCGATGGACCCGCAGCAGCGGTTGCTGCTGGAGGCCTCCTGGGAGGCACTGGAGAGCGCCGGAGTAGATCCGGTCACGCTCAAGGGATCGGACGTCGGCGTGTTCTCCGGCGTTTCAGGCCAGGGCTACGGCACCGGTGCGATCGCACCGGAGGTCGAGGGCTTCGCGGGCACGGGACTGGCGTCGAGTGTGGCGTCCGGCCGGGTGTCGTACGTCTTCGGCTTCGAGGGTCCGGCGGTGTCGGTGGACACGGCGTGCTCGTCGTCGCTGGTGGCCATTCACCTGGCGGGCCAGTCGCTGCGGCAGGGCGAGTGCTCGATGGCGTTGGCCGGTGGCGCGATGGTGATGGCCACGCCGGCCACCTTCATGGCCTTCTCGCGCCAGCGAGGTCTGGCCACCGACGGCCGGAGCAAGGCGTTCGCCGAGGGCGCGGACGGCATGGGCCTGGCCGAAGGCGTCGGCGTGGTCGTGCTGGAGCGGCTGTCGGTGGCGCGGGAGCGCGGACACCGGGTGCTCGCGGTGCTGCGGGCCAGCGCCGTCAATCAGGACGGCGCGTCGAATGGTCTTACGGCTCCGAACGGGCCGTCGCAGCAGCGGGTCATCCGCAAGGCGCTGGCCAACGCGGGGCTCGCTCCGGCGGACGTGGACGTCGTGGAGGGTCACGGCACCGGTACGGCGCTGGGCGATCCGATCGAGGCGCAGGCGCTGCTCGCGACGTACGGCCGGGACCGGGATCCGCTGAAGCCGCTGTGGCTCGGCTCGTTGAAGTCGAACATCGGCCATGCGCAGGCGGCCTCGGGCGTGGCCAGTGTCATCAAGATGGTGCAGGCGCTGCGGCACGGCGTACTGCCTCCGACGCTGCACGCGCAGCAGCGCACGTCCCAGGTGGACTGGTCGGCGGGCGCGGTGGAGCTGCTGACCGAGGCCAGGCAGTGGCCGCGTGAGGATGCTCCGCGTCGAGCGGGTGTCTCGTCGTTCGGCGTCAGCGGAACCAATGCGCACCTGATCCTCGAAGAAGCGCCCGAGTACGACGAGACGCCTGCCACCGAGGCAGCGCAGCCGCCGCTCGTGTCCGCGGACGTGGTGCCGCTGGTGGTGTCGGCGCGGAGCGCAGCCTCGCTGGCGGGTCAGGCGGAGCGGCTCGCGGCGTTCATCGAGGGTGCTGCTCAGGTGCCGCTGGCGGGTGTGGCCGGGGCGCTGGTGTCGGACCGGTCGCTGTTGGGTGAGCGTGCGGTGGTGGTGGCCGACTCGGACGAGGAGGCGCTGGACGGGCTGCGGGCGTTGGCGCGTGGTGAGAGCGCGGCGGGTGTGGTCTCGGGTTCGGGGACGCCGGGCAAGGTTGTGTGGGTGTTTCCGGGTCAGGGCTCGCAATGGGTCGGTATGGGCCGGGAGTTGCTGGCCGAGTCGCCGGTCTTTGCGGAGCGGATCGCGGAGTGTGCGGCTGCGCTGGAGCCGTGGATCGACTGGTCGCTCGTGGACGTCCTGCGCGGGCAGGCGGAGCCGGAGCTGCTGGAGCGCGTGGATGTGGTGCAGCCGGCGAGCTTTGCCGTGATGGTCGGTTTGGCCGCCGTGTGGTCGTCCGTGGGTGTGCTGCCGGATGCGGTGCTGGGGCATTCGCAGGGTGAGATCGCGGCTGCGTGTGTCGCGGGTGCTCTGTCGCTGGAGGATGCGGCGAAGGTCGTGGCGCTGCGCAGCCAGGCGATTGGTGAGCGGTTGGCCGGGCGTGGTGGCATGGCTTCGGTCGCGCTGAGCGAGGACGAGGCGGTCCGGCGGCTTGGGCGTTGGTCGGATCGTGTCGAGGTCGCGGCGGTCAATGGCCCGTCGTCCGTGGTGATCGCCGGTGATGCGGAGGCGCTGGACGAGGCGCTGCGAGTCCTGTCGGACGACGGTGTCCGGGTGCGGCGTGTGGCCGTGGACTACGCCTCGCACACGCGGCACGTGGAGGACATCCGCGAGACGCTGGCCGACACTCTCTCCGGCATCGATGCTCAGGCGCCGCTGGTGCCGTTCTACTCGACCGTCACCGGCGCATGGATCGACCAGGCCGGTGTCCTGGACGGCGGTTACTGGTACCGCAACCTGCGCGGCCAGGTCGGCTTCGGCCCTGCCGTGGCCGAGCTGATCCGGCAGGGCCACGGTGTCTTCGTCGAGGTCAGCGCGCATCCGGTGCTGGTCCAGCCGATCACCGAGACGCTCGACGAGAGCGAGAGCGGCACCGGTGCCACCACGGTGGTGACCGGCTCGGTTCGGCGTGAGGAAGGTGGTCTGCGGCGCCTGCTGGTCTCGATGGCCGAGCTGTTCGTGCGCGGCGTGCCGGTGGACTGGTCCGGGATCCTGCCGGCCGGCGCGGCCAGGTCGGCTTCGGTCCACCTGCCGACGTACGCCTTCGACCACCAGCACTACTGGCTCCACACGGCGCCGACCGCCACCGACGCGACGTCGCTTGGACAGGCTGCCGTCGATCATCCGCTGCTCGGTGCCATGGTCCAACTTCCCCACTCCGAAGGGTTGTTGTTCACCTCGCGCCTGTCGCTGAAGACGCATCCGTGGCTCGGCGATCACGTGGTCGGCGGCCTGGTCCTCATTCCGGCCACCGGGCTCCTCGAACTGGCCGTACGGGCCGGAGACGAGGCCGGCTGCGGTGTGCTGGACGAGCTGGTGACCGAGGCGCCGCTCGTGGTGCCGCAGCAAGGTGGCGTACGGGTCCAGGTCGCCGTCGGCGCGCCGGGTGAGAACGGCTCGCGGACCGTGGAGATCTATTCGCAGCGTGAGGACGCGGGCGGTGACGCGGAGACGTGGACACGGCACGCCACCGGCCTGCTGTCGGCCTCGGCCTCGGCTTCGGCCCGCGCGACGGACTTCGACTTCGCCGCCTGGCCGCCGGCCGGCGCCGAGCAGGTGGATCTCGACACCGGCGACCTGTACGCGGGTCTGCTTGAGCGCGGCTACGCATACGGGCCCGTGTTCCAGGGCGTGCGCGCGGTCTGGCGGCGCGGCGAGGAACTCTTCGCCGAGGTCGCTCTGCCCGACGAGGCGCGCAAGGACGCCGGCGACTTCGGCCTCCATCCCGCGCTGCTCGACGCGGCCCTCCAGGCCGGCACGTTCGCCGCCGCGGCGGACTCCGCCGAGGAGGAAGCCGGCCAGCCGGTGATGCCGTTCTCCTGGAACGGACTTGTCCTGCACGCCGTGGGCGCCTCGGGGCTGCGGGTGCGGGTCGCGCCGAACGGTACGGACGCGCTGTCGGTCGCGGCGGCGGACCAGACCGGCAGCCCGGTCCTGACGATGGACTCGCTGGTCATGCGCGCGGTGAACATCGAGCAGCTCGGTGCCTCAGCGCCGGCGGAAAGCCGCGACTCGCTGTACGCCGTGGAGTGGACCGAACTGCCCGCGACCCAGGACGCGCAGCCCGCGCCCGCCTGGGTGCCGGTGGCCACGGCCGACGACGTGGCGGCCGTGGCCGCGAGCGGTGCCGCACCGGCGGTGCTGGTCCTGCAGGCCGTCGGTGACGACGCCGAGGACGCCGTACTCGCTCTGACCTCCCGGGTCCTCGAAGTGGTCCAGGCATGGCTGGGCGCGGACGGCTTCGAGGAGTCGCGCCTGGTGGTGCTGACTCGTGGCGCGGTGCCTGCCGGTGCCGAAGGCGCGGTGACGGACCCGGCCGGAGCGGCGGTGTGGGGCCTGGTGCGCGCCGCACAGTCCGAGAACCCGGACCGGATCGTCCTCCTCGACACCGATCCCGACGCCGACGGCGGCGTGGAGCCGGTGCTGGACTCCGTCCTCGCCACGGTGATGGCCGACGGCGAACCACAGCTCGCGGTCCGCGGCACGGTCCTCTCCGTACCCAGGCTCACCCGTACCACCACTCAAGTCACCGACGACCCGACGGTGTTCGGCCCGGACGGGACCGTCCTCGTCTCCGGCGGCGGCTCGCTGGGCGCTCTGGCGGCCCGGCACCTGGTGGCCCGGAACGGCGTACGCCACCTGGTTCTCGCCAGCCGGCGCGGACCGGATGCCGAAGGCGTGCGGGAACTGGTCGCCGAGCTCACCGAACAGGGCGCGACGGTCTCCGCCGTGGCCTGTGACGTGTCCGACCGCGACCAGGTCGAGGCGCTGCTCGCCTCGGTGCCGCGGGAGCGGCCGCTGCGTGGTGTGGTGCACACCGCCGGTGTGTTCGATCCCGGTGTGATCGGGACGCTGAACCGGGAGCGGCTGGCCAAGGTGTTCGCGCCGAAGGTGGACGCCGTACGCCACCTCGACGAGCTCACGCGCGGCCTGGACCTGGACGCGTTCGTCGTCTACTCCTCCGCTTCCTCCGTCTTCATGGGCGCGGGCAGCGGCGGTTACGCGGCGGCCAACGCCTTCCTGGACGGCCTGATGGCCCACCGCCGCGCGGCGGGCCTGCCGGGGTTGTCGCTGTCCTGGGGTCCGTGGGAGCAGGTCACCGGCATGGCCGGGAACATCGACGACCTGACCAGGAGCCGGATGAGCCGGCGAGAAGGCCGCGGCGGAGTGCTGGCGCTCCGTTCCGCCGAGGGCATGGAGCTGTTCGACGCCGCGCTGAGGTCCGAGCACGCGCTGCTCGTGCCGGTCAGCCTGGACCTGCGGGCCGTACGCGCCGATGCCGCGGCGGGCGGCGCAGTGCCGCACCTGCTGCGCGGCCTGGTACGCGCCGGCCGGCAGCAGGCCCGCGCGGCGAGCTCCGGCGAGACGGGCCGGGCGCTGGCCGACCGGCTGGCCGGGCTGCCCGCGGCCAAGCAGGAGACGCTGCTCCTCGACGTGGTGCGCGCGCAGGCCGCGGTCGTGCTCGGGCACAGCGGACCGGAGGGCGTCCGCGTGGACACGGCGTTCAACGAGGCCGGCTTCGACTCGCTCACCTCGGTGGAACTGCGCAACCGGCTGCGCGAGGCGACCGGCCTGAAACTGCCCGCCACGCTGGTCTTCGACCACCCGACCCCGCTCGCGCTCGCCCGCCATCTGCGGACCGAACTCGCCGTCGACGAGGCCTCGCCGGCCGACGCCGTGCTCGCCGGCCTCGCCGGTCTGGAGGCGGTCATCGAGTCCGCGGCGCCCGACGCGGAGGCCCGCGACCGGATCACCGCACGCCTGCGGGAACTGCTGCGGGCGGCCGAGACGGCGAGCGCGGCCGGCACGGTCACGGACGGCGCGGACACCTCCGACGACGACCTCGACAACGCCAGCGACGAGGAACTGTTCGCACTCTTCGAGCAGCTCGACTGAGCCACGCCCGCACGACCCGTACGACCCGCGTACGACCCGTGCGACCTGTACGACCTGTACGACCTGTACGACCTGCACAGACGCTGCGCACACCGACTCACGGCAACCGCACACATCCACCACCTGGGAGTTGAATCAAGTGGCCGACGAGGCAGAACTCCGCGACTATCTCAAGAGGGCCATCGCGGACGCCCGCAACGCCCGCAAGCGGCTGCGCGAGGTCCAGGACCAGGCGCGCGAGCCGATCGCCATCGTCTCCATGGCGTGCCGGTACCCAGGTGGTGTCTCCTCGCCCGAGGAACTGTGGCAACTCGTCGCCGACGGCGCCGACGCCGTCTCCGACTTTCCCGACGACCGCGGCTGGGACCTGGAGGCCCTGTACGACGCCGATCCGGACCACGCGGGCACGGTGTACGTGACCCAGGGCGGCTTCCTGGAAGGCGCGGGCCTGTTCGACGCCGGGTTCTTCGGGATTTCGCCGCGTGAGGCGCTGGCGATGGACCCGCAGCAGCGGCTGCTCCTGGAGACGTCCTGGGAGGCACTGGAGCGGGCCGGCATCGATCCGGCCTCGCAGAAAGGCACCGACGTCGGCGTGTTCTCCGGCCTGTCCGGCCAGGGCTACGGCGCCGGTGCCGGTGTGGTGACACCGGAGTCGGAGGGCTTCGCGGGCACCGGCGCGTCGACCAGTGTGGCCTCGGGCCGCGTGTCGTACGTACTCGGCCTCGAGGGACCGGCGGTGTCGCTCGACACCGCGTGCTCGTCGTCGCTGGTGGCCATTCACCTGGCGGCGCAGGCGCTGCGGCAGGGCGAGTGCTCGATGGCACTGGCCGGCGGCGCGATGGTGATGTCGACGCCCGGTAACTTCGTGGCGTTCTCGCGGCAGCGCGGCCTGGCCGCCGACGGCCGCTGCAAGGCGTTCGCGGACAGCGCGGACGGCATGGGCCTGGCCGAAGGCGTCGGTGTCGTACTCCTGGAGCGCCTGTCGGTGGCGCGAGAGCGCGGACACAAGGTCCTGGCGGTGCTGCGCGGCAGCGCCGTCAACCAGGACGGCGCGTCCAACGGCCTGACCGCTCCGAACGGGCCCTCGCAGCAGCGGGTCATCCGCAAGGCGCTGGCCAACGCCGGGCTCGCTCCGGCGGACGTGGACGTCGTGGAGGCCCACGGCACGGGCACCGCACTCGGCGACCCGATCGAGGCCCAGGCGCTGCTCGCGACCTACGGCAAGGACCGCGATCCCGAAAAGCCGCTGTGGCTCGGCTCGTTGAAGTCCAACATCGGACACACGCAGGCGGCCGCCGGCGTGGGCAGCGTCATCAAGATGGTGCAGGCGCTGCGGCACCGCGTGCTCCCGGCGACCCTGCACGTGGACGCGCCCACGACCGAGGTGGACTGGACGGCGGGCGCGGTGGAACTCCTGACCGAGGCACGCGAGTGGTCGCACGAGGGCCGTCCGCGCCGGGCAGGTGTCTCGTCGTTCGGCGTCAGCGGCACGAACGTGCACCTGATCCTGGAGGAGGCGCCGGACGAGCAGGCGCCGGACGAGGAGGCGCCGCAGCCGCTCGCGCCCGCAGGCGTGGTCCCGCTGGTGGTGTCCGCGCACCACGCCGGTTCGCTGGCACGCCAGGCCGAGCGGCTCGTGTCGTTCCTGGAGACCGGTACCGGCAGGGCATCGCTGACGGACGTCGCCGGCGCGCTGGTGGCGGGACGCGCGGTGCTGGGCGAGCGAGCGGTGGTCGTGGCCGACTCGGACGAGGAGGCACTGGCCGGACTGCGCGCACTGGCACGCGGCGAGAGCGGCGCCAACTTGCTCACCGGCAGTGCTGGTTCGGGCGGTCCGGGCAGGATTGTGTGGGTGTTTCCCGGTCAGGGCTCGCAATGGGTCGGGATGGGCCGGGAGTTGCTGGCCGATTCGCCGGTCTTTGCGGAGCGGATCGCGGAGTGTGCGGCCGCGCTGGAGCCGTGGATCGACTGGTCGCTCGTTGAGGTGCTGCGGGGTGAGGCGGAGCCGGAGCTGCTGGAGCGCGTGGATGTGGTGCAGCCGGCCAGCTTCGCGGTGATGATGGGTCTGGCCGCCGTCTGGGCGTCCGTGGGTGTCGAGCCGGACGCGGTGGTCGGTCATTCGCAGGGTGAGATCGCGGCCGCGTGTGTGTCCGGCGCGCTGTCGCTGGAGGATGCGGCGAAGGTCGTGGCGCTGCGCAGTCAGGCCATCGGCGCGCAGCTTGCCGGGCGTGGTGGCATGGCTTCGGTCGCGCTGAGTGAGGACGAGGCGGTCGCGCGGCTTGGGCGTTGGTCGGATCGTGTCGAGGTCGCGGCGGTCAACGGCCCGTCCTCCGTAGTGATCGCCGGTGACGCGGAGGCCCTGGACGAGGCGCTCGAAGCTCTCGCGAACGACGGTGTCCGGGTGCGGCGTGTGGCCGTGGACTACGCCTCGCACACCCGCCACGTGGAGGACATCCGCGAGACGCTGGCCGACACGCTCTCCGGCATCGACGCTCAGGCGCCGACCCTTCCCTTCTACTCCACCGTCACCGGCGAATGGATCGACCAGGCCGGTGTCCTGGACGGCGACTACTGGTACCGCAACCTGCGTGGCCAGGTCGGCTTCGGCCCTGCCGTCGCCGACCTGATCCGGCAGGGCCACGGTGTCTTCGTCGAGGTCAGCGCGCATCCGGTGCTGGTCCAGCCGGTCACCGAAGCCCTCGATGAGAGCGACGGGGACGCGGTGGTGACCGGTTCGCTGCGGCGCGAGGAAGGCGGTCTGCGGCGCCTGCTGGCCTCCATGGCCGAGCTGTTCGTGCGCGGTGTGCCGGTGGACTGGGCCGACATCCTGCCGGTCGGCGCCATGTCTGCACACGTCGACCTGCCGACGTACGCCTTCGACCACCAGCACTACTGGCTCCAGTCCACCGAGACCACCGGCGACGCCACCTCGCTCGGACTCGCCGGAGCCGATCACCCGCTGCTCGGCGCCATGGTTCAACTTCCGCAGTCGGACGGGCTGTTGTTCACCTCGCGCCTGTCGCTGAAGACGCATCCGTGGCTCGGCGATCACGCGATCGGCGGCCTGGCGCTCCTTCCGGGCACGGGCCTGGTCGAGCTGGCCGTACGGGCCGGAGACGAGGCAGGCTGCAGCGTCCTGGAGGAGCTCGTGATCGAGGCGCCGCTCGTGGTGCCCGAGCAGGGTGGCGTACGGATGCAGGTCGCCGTCGGCGCGCCGGGCGAGAGCGGCTCGCGGACCGTGGAGATCTACTCGCAGCGCGAGGACGCGGACGGGGACACGAAGACGTGGACACGGCACGCCACCGGCCTGCTGTCGGCTTCGGCTCCGGCCCGCGCGACGGACTTCGACTTCGCCGCCTGGCCGCCGGCCGGCGCCACGCAGGTCGCCTTGGACGCCACCGGTTTCTACGACGAACTGCGTGAGCGCGGTGTCGGCTACGGTCCCGCGTTCCAGGGTGTGCGCGCGGTGTGGCGGCGCGGCGAGGAACTCTTCGCCGAGGTCGCGCTGCCCGAGGAACAGCGCAAGGACGCCGACCGCTTCGGTATCCATCCCGCGCTGCTCGACGCCGCTCTGCAGACCGGCACGTTCCGGGCCGTGGCGGACGCGCGGCCGGAGGAGGGAGCCGGACAGCCGCTGCTGGCGTTCTCCTGGAACGGCTTGGTGCTGCATGCCTCGGGCGCCTCGGCGTTGCGTGTGCGGGTCGCTCCGAGTGGTCCGGACACGCTGTCGGTCGACGCGGCGGACGAGACCGGCGCGCTGGTCGTGACGATGGACTCGCTGGTGTCCCGGGCCGTCTCCACCGAGCAGCTGCAGACGGCGGCGGACTCGGCGGCCGCCGACTCGCTGTTCCGCGTGGACTGGAGCGAACTGCAGCCGGCGCACGGTGCGGAGCCCGCGCCGGCCTGGGTGCCGGTGACCACCGTCGACGAGGTCGAGGCCCTGGCCGCAGGCGCCGAAGCTCCCGCGGCCGCCGTGCTGGAGGCCGTCGGCGGCGCGGGCTTGGACGCCGTGGCGGCGCTGACCAACCGGGTCCTCGCGGTCGTACAGGCGTGGTTGGGCGCGGACGGCCTGGAGGAGTCGCGCCTCGTGGTGCGCACCCGTGGCGCGGTGCCCGCCGGCGACGGCGCGGTGACCGATCCGGCCGGAGCGGCGGTGTGGGGTCTGGTGCGCGCCGTGCAGGCCGAGAACCCGGACCGGTTCGTCCTGCTCGACACCGACACCGACGCTGACGCCGACACCGACACCGACACTGACACCAACGCCGACAGCCACGGATCGGGAGCCGTCCTTGGCGCGGCGCTCGCCAGTGGCGAACCGCAGCTCGCGGCGCGCGGCACGGTCCTGTCCGTACCGAGACTTGCTCGTGTGCCCGCTCAAGTCGCCGACAAGGAGGTCGTGTTCAGTACGGACGGGACCGTCCTCGTCTCGGGCGGCGGATCGCTCGGCGAGCTCGTCATCCGGCACCTGGTCGTGCGGCACGGTGTACGCCGTCTGCTGCTGGCGAGCCGGCGCGGTCCGGACGCCGAAGGTGTGCGGGAGCTGGTCGCCGAGCTCACCGAGCACGGTGCGGCCGTATCCGTCGTGGCCTGTGACATGTCGGACCGTGAGCAGGTCGAGGCGCTGCTCGCCGCCGTGCCGGACGAGCATCCGCTCACCGGCGTCGTGCACACGGCCGGTGTCTTCGAGGCCGGGCTCGTCGGAACCCTGACGCCGGAGCGGCTGGCCAGGGTGTTCGCGCCGAAGGTGGACGCCGTACGCCACCTCGACGAGCTCACGCGCGGCCTGGACCTGGACGCGTTCATCGTCTACTCCTCCGCCTCGTCCGTCTTCCTCGGTGCCGGCAGCAGCGGTTACGCGGCGGCCAACGCCTTCCTGGACGGACTGATGGCCCACCGGCGCGCGGCCGGCCTGCCCGGGCTGTCGCTGTCCTGGGGCACCTGGGCGTACGCCACCAACATGACCACGCACCTGGGCGCCGACGACCAGGCGAGCATGAGCAGGCGGACCAGCCGCGACGGCGTCGTGGCACTCACGCCGGCCGAGGGCATGGAACTGTTCGACGCCGCGGTCGGCACCGAGGAGTCGCTGCTCGTGCCGGTCAAGCTGGACCTGCGAGGTGTACGGGCCGGTGCGGCGGCCGGTGGCCGGGTGCCGCATCTGCTGCGCGGGCTCGTACCGGCGGGACGGCAGCAGGCGCGGGCGGCGGCCGCGCACGACGGCGATCTGCTGCGCCGGCTGTCCGGGCTCGTCGAGCCGGAGCAGGAGGCCATGCTGCTGGACCTGGTGCGCACGCAGGCCGCGGTCGTGCTCGGGCACAGCGGACCGGAGGGCATCCGGCCGGAATCCGCCTTCAAGGACGTCGGATTCGACTCGCTCACCTCGGTGGAACTGCGCAACCGGCTGCGCGAGGCGACCGGCCTGAAACTGCCCGCCACGCTGGTCTTCGACCAGCCGACTCCGCTCGTCCTCACGCGCTATCTGCGCGGTGAACTCGGAATCGGCGACGACGTGTTGTCGCGCGTGAACGCGAAAATCGAAGACGTTGAGTCGCTCATCGCCACAGTGACGCTCGACGAATCCATGAGCGCGAGTATCGCGCTGCGCCTGCAGGGCCTGGTGGCCAAGTGCAATGGAGTCGGCGAGCAGACGGACGACTCCACGGTGGCCGAGAAACTGGAATCCGCGTCGGCCGACGAAGTCCTCGACTTCATCCATGAGGAACTCGGGCTCGTGTGAGACCGGTTTCGGGTATCCGGCTCCATCAACATTCTCGTGAGGACTGACGAATGGCCACGGACGAACAACTCCTCAAGACGCTCAAGCGCGTCACCGCCGAATTGCACAATCTCCGGAAGCAGGGCGCGTCGCACGCGGGCGAGCCGATCGCCGTCGTGGGCATGGCATGCCGGCTGCCGGGCGGTGTGACGGGCCCGGAGGACCTGTGGCGGCTGGTGCGCGAGGGCCGCGACGCCGTGGCGGGATTCCCCGACGACCGCGGCTGGGAGCTGGACGGCCTGTTCGACCCGGATCCCGACAACCCGGGCACCTCCTACACCGATCAGGGCGGCTTCCTGCAGGGAGCCGGGATGTTCGACGCGGGGTTCTTCGGGATCTCGCCGCGTGAGGCGCTGGCGATGGACCCGCAGCAGCGGCTGCTGCTGGAGACGTCCTGGGAGGCGCTGGAGCACGCGGGCATCGATCCGGTCTCGCTGAAGGGCACCGATGTCGGTGTGTTCGCGGGCGTGTCGAGCCAGGGGTACGGATCCGGAGGCAGCGGGGTCGCGCCGGAGCTGGAGAGCTTCACCGGCACCGGCGTGGCGTCCAGCGTGGCGTCGGGCCGGGTGTCGTACGTGTTCGGCTTCGAGGGTCCGGCCGTGTCCGTGGACACGGCCTGTTCGTCGTCGCTCGTCGCCATTCACCTGGCCGCGCAGGCGCTGCGGCAGGGCGAGTGCTCGCTGGCGCTGGCCGGCGGCGCGATGGTGATGTCGACGCCAGGTACCTTCGTGGTGTTCTCGCGGCAGCAGGGCATGGCCGCCGACGGCCGGTGCAAGGCGTTCGCGGACGGCGCGGACGGCATGGGCCTGTCCGAAGGCGCCGGCGTGGTGGTCCTGGAGCGGCTCTCCGAGGCGCGCGAGCGCGGCCACCGGGTCCTCGCGGTCATCCGCGGCAGCGCCGTCAACCAGGACGGCGCGTCCAACGGACTCACCGCGCCGAACGGTCCTTCGCAGCAGCGCGTCATCCGCAAGGCCCTGGCCGGCGCCGGACTGGTCTCGGCGGACGTGGACGTCGTGGAGGCCCACGGCACGGGTACGGCGCTGGGCGATCCGATCGAGGCGCAGGCGCTGCTGGCCACGTACGGACAGGGCCGGGATCCGCAACGGCCGCTGTGGCTCGGCTCGTTGAAGTCCAACATCGGACACACGCAGGCCGCCGCCGGTGTGTCCAGTGTCATCAAGATGGTGCAGGCACTGCGGTACGGCGTACTGCCTCCGACGCTGCACGCACAGGTGCCGACGAGCGAGGTCGACTGGTCGGCGGGCGCGGTGGAGCTCCTGACGGAAGCCAGGGACTGGCCGCGCGAGGGCCGTCCGCGCCGCGCCGGTGTCTCCTCGTTCGGCATCAGCGGAACGAACGTGCACCTGATCCTGGAGGAGGCCGCCGAAGACACGGAGCCGGAGCCGGAACCGGCCACCGGGGAGCCGTCGGAGCCCGTATGCGGCGAGCCGGCATCCGCGCGTGTGGTGCCGCTGGTGGTGTCCGCGCGCAGCGAGGGCTCACTGGCCGGCCAGGCCGAGCGACTCGCCGCGCACCTGCGGCCCGTGCACCTGCAGTCCGCGGACGCGCCGTCCGTGGACGCGCCGTCGCTGCCGCGCGTGGCCCGGGCGCTGCTCTCGCAGCGGGCGCTGCTGCCCGAGCGCGCGGTCGTCCTGGCCGGTCCGAACCAGGACGTCCTGGCCGGACTCGGCGCGGTGGCACGCGGCGAGCACGCGGCCGGTGTCGTCACCGGCAGGGCGGCCGGCGCGGGCGGGCCGGGCAAGGTCGTCTGGGTGTTTCCGGGCCAGGGCTCGCAGCGCGCGGGCACCGGCCGTGAGCTGTACGACCGCCATCCGGTGTTCGCGCGGGCCCTGGACGAGGCCTGCGAGCACCTGGACGCGTGCCTCGCCGGCCGGGTCGACCATCCGGTGCGGGACGTGCTGCTGGGCGAGGTGCCGGGCAGCACCGAGCTGCTGAACCAGACGGTGTTCACCCAGGCCGGCCTGTTCGCGTTCGAGAGCGCTCTGTTCCGGCTCGTGGAGTCCTGGGGCGTACGGCCGGACGCCGTCATCGGCCACTCGATCGGCGAGATCGCCGCCGCGCACGCTGCCGGCGTGCTGTCGCTGCCGGACGCGGCGCGTCTCGTCGCGGCCCGGGGCCGGCTGATGCAGGCCCTGCCGCCGGGCGGCGCGATGGTCGCGGTGGCCGCGAGCGAGGCGGAGGTCGCCGGCCTGCTCGGCGACGGCGTGGAGGTCGCGGCGGTCAACGGCCCGTCCTCGGTGGTGCTCTCCGGCGACGAGGACGCGGTCCTCGCGGCGGCCGAGCAGCTGCGCGCGCAAGGGCACAAGACGAAGCGGCTCGTGGTCTCGCACGCCTTCCACTCGCGGCGGATGGAGCCGATGCTGGCCGACTTCGCCACCGAACTCGCCCAGATCGACTGGCAGTCGCCGCAGATCCAGGTGATCTCCAACGTCACCGGACGCCTCGCCGCGTCCGACGAGCTCGCCGACCCCGCCTACTGGACCAGCCATGTGCGCCGGCCGGTGCGGTTCGCCGACGGGATCGCGGCCGCCGTCGAGTACGGCGCCACGCTGTTCGTGGAACTGGGCCCGGGCGCGGCCCTGACCGGCCTCGTCGCGGAGACGGCCGGCGCCGCGGGCGCCGAGGCGACCTGCGTGGCGGCCCTGCGCGACGGCCGTCCCGAGGAGCAGACCCTGCTGGCCTCGCTGGCCGAACTGTTCGTACGCGGCGTGCCCGTGGACTTCAGCGCCGTGCTCCCCGAGAGCGGCGCCACGAAGGCCCGCGTGGACCTGCCGACGTACGCCTTCGACCACAAGCACTACTGGCTGCAGACAGCCGACGCGGCAACGGACGCCGCCTCGCTCGGCCAGGCCGCGGCCGGCCATCCGCTGCTCGGCGCCGTGGTGCAACTGCCGCAGTCCGACGGACTGGTGCTCACCTCCCGCCTGTCGCTGAAGTCGCATCCGTGGCTGGCCGACCACACCGTCGGCGGCGCGGTCCTCGTGCCGGGCACCGGCCTGGTCGAGCTGGCCGTACGCGCCGGTGACGAGGCCGGCTGCGGTGTGCTGGACGAGCTGGTGATCGAGGCGCCACTGGTGGTGCCGCGGCACGGCGGGGTACGTGTCCTGGTCGCCGTGGCCGCACCGGACGGGACCGGCGTGCGTCCGCTGGAGATCTACTCCCTGCGCGAGGACGCGCCCGGCGACACGGACGCGTGGACACGCCACGCCACCGGCACACTCTCGGCCTCATCTGCGGGCCGCGGCACGGCCTTCGACTTCGCCGCCTGGCCGCCGCCCGGCGCCCGGCGCATCGAGATCGGCGACTTCTACGCCGGCCTGACCGAACGAGGCTACGGCTACGGCCCGGCGTTCCAGGGCCTGCGCGCGGTGTGGCGGCGCGGCGACGAGGTGTTCGCCGAGGCCGCTCTGCCCGAGCAACAGCGCGAGCACGCCGACACGTTCGGCATCCATCCGGCGCTCCTGGACGCCGCTCTGCACGCCGGAATGTTCGGCGCCGAGGCGGACGCGGCGGCGGGGGACGCCGGCCGGCCGGTGCTGCCGTTCGCGTGGAACGGCCTGTCGCTGCACGCCGCCGGCGCTCCCGCACTGCGCATCCGCCTGACCTCCGCCGGACCCGGTGCCGTCTCGCTCGAGGCGGCCGACGAGACCGGCGGCCTCGTCGTGACGCTGGACTCGCTGGTGTCCCGGCCGGTCTCCGCCGAGCAGCTCGAAGCGGCCACGGACGCGACGGCCGCCGACTCGCTGTTCCAGGTGGAGTGGACCGAGCTGCCGCCGGCCCAGGACGCCCTGGCCGTGCCGTCGTGGACACAGGTGGCCTCGGCCGAGGACGTGACGGCGCTCGCCGGTACCGGCGAGGTGCCGGCGATGGCCGTCCTCCAGGCCGTCGGCGATGACACCGAGGACACCGAGGACGCCGTACTGGCGCTGACCGCACGCGTGTTGAGCGTGGTGCAGGCGTGGCTGACCACGGACGGCCTGGAGGAGTCGCAGCTGGTGGTGGCGACCCGTGGCGCGGTGCCCGCCGGCGCCGAAGGCACGGTCTCCGATCCGGCCGGAGCGGCCGTCTGGGGCCTGGTGCGCGCCGCGCAGGCCGAGAACCCGGACCGAATCCTGCTGATCGACGCCGACCCGGCCGCCGACGACGGCGTGGTGCCGGTACTCGGTCTGGTACGGGCCGGCGGCGAGCCGCAGATCGCCGTGCGCGGCACCGCACTGTCCGCGCCACGGCTCGCTCGCGCCGCCACCGGTCAAGCACCGGACATCTCCGAGGTGTTCGCGCCGGACGGTACGGTCCTGGTCACGGGCGGCACGGGATCGCTGGGCGCGCTGGTGGCCCGGCATCTGGTCACCGGATACGGCGTACGCCACCTGGTCCTCGCCAGCCGTCGCGGCCCGGACGCCGACGGCGCGCCGGAACTGGTCGCCGAGCTCGGCGAGCTGGGCGCGGCCGTGTCCGTCGTGGCCTGTGACGTGTCCGACCGCGACCAGGCCGAGGCCCTGCTGGCTTCGATACCGGACGCGCACCCGCTGCGCGGAGTCGTGCACACGGCCGGCGTCCTCGACGACGGCGTGATCGGCGCCCTGAGCCGTGAGCGCCTGGCCAAGGTGTTCGCACCGAAGGTGGACGCCGTACGCCACCTCGACGAGCTCACGCGCGGCCTGGACCTCGACGCGTTCGCCGTGTTCTCGTCCGCCTCCGGCGTGTTCGGATCGGCGGGCCAGGGCAACTACGCGGCGGCCAACGCCTTCCTGGACGGGCTGATGGCGGACCGCCGCGCGGCGGGCCTGCCGGGCCTCTCGCTGGCCTGGGGCCTGTGGGAGCAGGACGCCGGAATGACCGCTCACCTGGGCGAAGCGGACCAGGCGCGAGCCGGTCGCGGCGGAGTCCTCGCCATCACGGCGACCGAAGGCATGGAACTGTTCGACATGGCCCTCGCCTCCGGCCAGGCGCTGCTCGTACCGATCAAGATGGACCTGCGCGGCGCGCGCTCCGGAGCGGCGGCCGGCGGCGCCGTGCCGCACTTGCTGCGCGGCCTCGTAGCGATGGGACGGCAGCAGGCACGCGCGGCTGCCGCGCGGGACGGCGACCTGCCGAGCCGGCTCGCCGGACTCGACACGGCGGAACGCCAGGCGCTGCTCCTCGACCTGGTGCGCACGCAGGCCGCCGTCGTACTCGGCCACAGCGCGGCCGACAGCGTCCGAGCCGACACCGCGTTCAACGAGGCCGGCTTCGACTCGCTCACCTCGGTGGAACTGCGCAACCGGCTGCGCGAGGCGACCGGCCTGAAACTGCCCGCCACGCTGATCTTCGACTATCCGACCCCGCAGGCCCTCGCCGGCTATCTGCGCGAGGAGTTCGGCGACACGTCGGCGACCGCCGCGCCGCCGAAGGCTGCCACGGGCACGGACGACCCCGACGAGCCGATCGCCATCGTCGGCATGGCCTGTCGGCTTCCCGGCGGAGTCACCGGCCCGGAGTCCTTGTGGCGCCTGGTGCACGAGGCCCACGACGGCATGTCCGGCTTCCCGGAGGACCGCGGCTGGGACCTGGACAACCTGTTCGACGCCGATCCGGACAGCGTCGGCACCACGTACGCCGGCCAAGGCGGTTTCGTCCACGGCGCCGGCCTCTTCGACGCGGGCTTCTTCGGAATCTCGCCGCGCGAGGCCCTGGCGATGGACCCGCAGCAGCGACTGCTCCTGGAGACGTCCTGGGAGGCCCTGGAAAGCGCCGGAGTCGACCCGACGTCCTTGAAGGGCACGGACGTCGGTGTGTTCTCCGGAGTGTCCAACCAGGGGTACGGGGCCGGGGTGGTCGCACCGGAGCTGGAGGGCTTCGCGAGCACCGGCACCGCGGGAAGCGTGGCCTCAGGCCGGGTGTCGTACGTCTTCGGCTTCGAAGGTCCGGCCGTCACGGTGGACACGGCGTGCTCGTCGTCGCTGGTGGCGATGCACCTGGCGGCGCAGGCGCTGCGGCAGGACGAATGCTCGATGGCGCTCGCCGGCGGCGTGACCGTGATGGCGACACCCGTCAGCTTCGTCGAGTTCTCACGCCAGCGCGGCCTCGCCGGCGACGGCCGCTGCAAGGCGTACGCCGACGGCGCGGACGGCACCGGCTGGGCCGAGGGCGTGGGCCTGGTCGTGCTGGAGCGGCTGTCGGTGGCGCGCGAACGCGGGCACAAGGTGCTGGCGGTGCTGCGCGGCAGCGCCGTGAACCAGGACGGCGCGTCGAATGGTCTGACCGCGCCGAACGGGCCGTCGCAGCAGCGGGTCATCCGCAAGGCGCTGGCCAACGCCGGTCTCGCTCCGGCCGACGTGGACGTCGTGGAAGGACACGGCACCGGTACGGCGCTGGGCGATCCGATCGAGGCGCAGGCGCTGCTCGCGACGTACGGCCGGGACCGGGATCCGCAACAGCCGCTGTGGCTCGGCTCGTTGAAGTCGAACATCGGACACACGCAGGCGGCCGCCGGTGTGGCCAGTGTCATCAAGATGGTGCAGGCCCTGAGGAACGGGGTACTGCCTCCGACCCTGCACGTGGACGCGCCCACGTCCCAGGTGGACTGGTCCACGGGCGCGGTGGAACTCCTGACGGAAGCCAGGGACTGGCCGCGCAAGGGCCATCCACGCCGCGCCGGTGTCTCGTCGTTCGGCATCAGCGGGACGAACGCGCACCTGATCCTGGAGGAGGCGCCCGAAGAGGCGGCACAGCAACCGGCGCTCGTGTCGACGGGCGTGGTGCCGCTGGTGGTGTCGGCGCGGAGCGCCGGTTCGCTGGCGGGGCAGGCGGGTCGGCTCGCGGCGTTCATCGAGAGTGCCGAGGACGCCGGTCGGGTGCCGCTGGCGGGTGTCGCTGGAGCGCTGGTCGCCAACCGGGCGCTGTTGAGTGAGCGTGCGGTGGTCGTGGCCGGCTCGGACGAGGAGGCACTGGCCGGACTGCGCGCACTGGCACGCGGCGAGAATCCGGCTGGTCTGATCACCGGCAAGGTCGGTGTCTCGGGTGGGCCGGGCAGGGTCGTGTGGGTGTTTCCGGGTCAGGGCTCGCAATGGGTCGGTATGGGCCGGGAGTTGCTGGCCGAGTCGCCGGTCTTTGCGGAGCGGATCACCGAGTGTGCGGCCGCGCTTGAGCCCTGGATCGACTGGTCGCTCGTGGACGTCCTGCGCGGTGAGGAGCCGGAGCTGCTGGAGCGGGTCGATGTGGTGCAGCCGGCCAGCTTTGCCGTGATGGTGGGCCTGGCTGCCGTCTGGTCGTCGGTCGGGGTGCGTCCGGATGCGGTGCTGGGGCACTCGCAGGGTGAGATCGCGGCTGCGTGTGTGTCCGGCGCGCTGTCACTGGAGGACGCGGCCAAGGTCGTAGCGCTGCGCAGCCAGGCCATCGCCGAGCAGCTCGCCGGGCGTGGCGGCATGGCTTCGGTCGCGCTGAGTGAGGACGAAGCCGTCGCGCGGCTTGGGCGTTGGTCGGATCGTGTCGAGGTCGCGGCGGTCAACGGTCCGGCGTCCGTGGTGATCGCCGGTGACGCGCAGGCCCTGGACGAGGCGCTCGCAGCTCTCGCGAACGACGGCATCCGCGTGCGGCGTGTGGCCGTGGACTACGCCTCGCACACCCGCCACGTGGAGGACATCCGCGAGACGCTGGCCGACACTCTCTCCGGCATCGATGCTCAGGCGCCGCTGGTGCCGTTCTACTCGACCGTCACCGGCGCATGGATCGACCAGGCCGGTGTCCTGGACGGCGACTACTGGTACCGCAACCTGCGCGGCCAGGTCGGCTTCGGCCCTGCCGTGGCCGAGCTGATCCGGCAGGGCCACGGTGTCTTCGTCGAGGTCAGCGCGCATCCGGTGCTGGTCCAGCCGGTCACCGAAGCCCTCGACGAGAGCGACACGGACGCGGTGGTGACCGGTTCGCTGCGGCGCGAGGAAGGCGGTCTGCGCCGCCTGCTGGCCTCCATGGCCGAGCTGTTCGTGCGCGGAGTACCGGTGGACTGGGCCGACATCCTGCCGGTCGGCGCCGCATCGGCACACGTCGACCTGCCGACGTACGCCTTCGACCACCAGCGCTACTGGCTCCAGTCCACCGAGACCGCGACCGACGCGACGTCTCTCGGCCTGGCCGGGACCGATCATCCGCTGCTCGGTGCCGTGGTGGAGCTGCCGCAGTCCGACGGGCTCGTGGCCACCTCGCGCCTGTCGCTGAAGTCGCATCCGTGGCTGGCCGATCACCGGGTCGGCGGCGTGGTGCTCGTGCCGGGCACGGGTCTGGTCGAGCTGGCCGTACGGGCCGGTGACGAGGCAGGCTGCAGCGTCCTGGAGGAGCTCGTGATCGAGGCGCCGCTCGTGGTGCCCGAGCAGGGCGGCGTACGGGTCCAGGTCGCCGTCGGCGCGCCGGGCGAGAGCGGCTCGCGGACCGTGGAGATCTACTCGCGGCGCGAGGACGCCGACGGGCCGAGCGGTGCCGACGCGTGGACGCGGCACGCCAGCGGGATGCTGGCCGGCACGGTGCAACCAGGCGGCGGCGCGGGCGGGTTCGACTTCGCCGCGTGGCCGCCGGCCGGTGCGGAGCCGGTGGACATCAGCGGCGGCTACGGCCTGCTCACCGAGGTGGGATACGGCTACGGACCGGCGTTCCAAGGCGTGCGCGCACTGTGGCGGCGCGGCGACGAGATCTTCGCCGAGGTCGCTCTGCCTGCGGAACACCGCGACCAAGCCGCCGTGTTCGGCATCCACCCGGCGCTGCTCGACGCCGCTCTGCACTCGCCGCTGCTGCGCATCGCGACCGCACAGGCAGTCGGCGACGGTGCCGAAGCAGGGCCGGGCGGCACGGAGTTGAGGTTGCCGTTCGCCTGGAACGGACTGGTGCTGCACGCCGCGGGCGCCTCGGTGCTGCGGGTGCGTCTCGCGCGGCCGGAGCGCGACGCGCTGTCTCTGGCGGCGGCGGACGAGACCGGCGCGCTGGTCGTGACGATGGACTCGCTGGTGTCCCGGGTCGTCTCCGCCGAGCAGTTGGAGACGGCTGCGGGCACGCCGCGTGCCGATGCGCTGTTCCGGGTGGAGTGGACCGAGCTGCAGTCGCCGCGCGGTACGGAGTCGGAGCTGTCGTGGGCGCCGGTGGCCACCGCGGAAGAGGTGGCGACGCTGGCCGACGACGTGGAGTCCGGCGCCGCATGCCCGGACCTGGCGGTCCTGGAGGCCGTAGGCGGTGAGGGCGACGACGCCGTGCTGACGCTGACCACACGGGTCCTGGAGGCCGTGCAGTGCTGGCTGGACGGTCCCGGCCTGGAGGAGTCGCGGCTCGCCGTGGTGACCCGTGGCGCGGTGCCCGCCGGCGGCGTGGACACGGTGGCCGATCCGGCGGGTGCGGCGGTGTGGGGCCTGGTACGTGCCGCGCAGGCCGAGAACCCGGACCGGATCGTTCTGCTCGACATCGACCCGGTGGATCCAGAGGCTCCGGCGGCACCGACTCCGGCTTCCGCTTCCGCTTCCGGTGACGCCGCGGCCCGCATCCTGGCCGTAACGCAGGCCGGCGGTGAGCCGGAGATCGCGGTCCGCGGCGACGCTCTCTTCGTGCCTCGGCTGGCCCGCGTCACCGCTCAAGTTCCCGATGTGCCAGCGGTGTTCGGGCCGGAAGGAACCGTCCTGGTCTCGGGTGCCGGGTCGTTGGGCGGTCTCGTGGCCCGGCACCTGGTCGCGCGGCACGGCGTACGCAACCTCGTACTGGCCAGCCGCCGTGGCCCGGACGCCGAGGGCGCGCGGGAGCTGGTCGCCGAGCTGAGCGAGCTCGGTGCGGAGGTCTCCGTCGTGGCCTGCGACATGTCGGACCACGACCAGGTCAAGTCGCTTCTCACCGCGGTGCCGGACACGCGGCCGCTGCGCGCTGTCGTGCACACGGCCGGCGTGACCGACGACGGTGTCATCGGGATGCTGACTCCGGAGCGGCTGGCGCGGGTGTTCGCGCCGAAGGTGGATGCCGTACGTCATCTGGACGAGCTGACGCGTGGTCTGGAGCTGGACGCGTTTGTCGTCTATTCCTCCGTGTCGGCGGTGTTCATGGGTGCGGGCAGTGGCAGTTACGCGGCGGCCAATGCCTTCCTGGACGGTCTGATGGCCACGCGCCGGGCGGCCGGTCTGCCTGGACTGTCGCTGGCCTGGGGCCTGTGGGAGCAGAGCACCGGCATGGCGGCCGGCACCGACGACCTGACCAAGGCGCGGATGAACCGGCGCGGTGGTCTGCAGGCGATCACGCCGGCGGAGGGTATGGAGCTGTTCGACGCCGCCGTGGGGTCGGAGCAGGCCCAGCTGGTGCCGGCCAAGCTGGACCTGCGGTCGTTGCGTGGCAGGGCCACGGGCGGTGGGGGAGTGCCGCACATGTTGCGCGGGCTGGTCCGCGCCGGCCGGCAGCAGGCCCACGCGGCGAGTTCCGGTGAGACGGGCCAGGCGCTGGCCGAGCGGCTGGCCGGGCTGTCGGGCGCCGAGCAGGCGACGGTGCTGCTCGACCTGGTGCGGGCCCAGGTGGCCGCGGTGCTGGGCCACAGCGCGACGTACCGGATCGACGCGGACCAGGGACTGTTCGAGGTCGGCTTCGACTCGCTCACCTCCATCGAACTGCGCAACCGGCTCCGTGACATCACCGAGAGGAAGCTCCCGCCCAACCTCGTCTTCGACTATCCGACGGCGGGAATGCTCGCCGCCCATCTGCACGAGCTGATGTGCGGCGCACAGGCGGCACAGCCCGTAGCGGTCTCCGTGTGAAGCAGCGATCCCCCCGCGGAAGCAGCGAAAGAAGCGAAAGAAGGTGGTGAAAGTGTTCGACGTCGACAGATATCTCGAGCGGATCGGCTGCGCCGGAGAAACCGGTGTGGACATCGCGACGTTGCGGAAGCTGCACAAGAAACACCTGATGGCGATTCCGTACAACGGCGCCACCCAGGATTTCGGCGACGGCGTGCGCCTTGTCGACCTCGACGAGGACGCCACATTCGAAACGAGTGTCGTCCAGGGACGCGGCGGCACGTGCTTCCAGCTGAACCGGCTGTTCGCCAGGCTGCTGACGGAGCTGGGCTACGACGTCACCGTGCTGGCGGCCAGCACCGCCGAGGGGTGGGAGGCATCCGGGATCGACGTGGAGCACATGTTCAACCTCGTCGCTCTCGACGGCGACGAGTGGCTCGTCGACGTCGGCTATCCCGGACCCTCCTACATCGAGCCGCTGCTGGTCGGCGATGGGGTACAGAGCCAGTACGGATGCCAGTACCGCCTGGTCGACCGCGGGTCGAGGATCGCTCTACAGCGCCGCGGCAGGATCACCCGGTGGAGCGTCGTCTACACCTTCACGACGCATCCCCGGGCATGGAGCGACTGGAAGGACATGGAGGACTTCCTCGTCCGGGAAATCGCCGCGGAAACCGGACCGCAGGACGGCCGGAAGATCCTCTGCGGCCGGACTTTCGAGAACGGTCAGGTCGTCCTGAAAGGACGACGGCATCTGACGGTCCGTGACGGTCGCGAGGAGATACGCACCATCACGGGCGACGACGAGCACGAGCAGCTGGTCTCCCACCTGCTCTCGGACGAATTCAAGTGAATCGCGCTCCGATCACCCAGCGCGCCGGTCAAACGAATGGGCACCAGGAAGGGAAGACGATGGCGAAGGAAACAGCCGATGTGGTCGTGATCGGCGCGGGGCCGGCCGGTGCGGTCAGCGCCTTCGTGCTCGCCAAGCAGGGGCACTCCGTGGTGCTCCTGGAGAAGGAGACCGACCCACGATTCCACATCGGTGAGTCCCTGCTGCCGTACATGATGGGCCTGTTCGAGCGGATCGGTCTGCGGGAGGTGGTGGAGGCCCAGGGCTATGTGCGCAAGTTCGGCGGCGAGTTCATCGACCCGACCGAGAAGAAGTTCTTCGAAGGTGTCTTCCGCGCGGACTTCACCAAGCAGGGCGAGGGCCGGCACGACAACGCGTTCCAGGTCGAGCGGCGCCGGTTCGACCGGATGCTC
Source organism: Streptomyces sp. NPDC001709 (assembly GCF_053596375.1). NCBI lineage: Bacteria > Bacillati > Actinomycetota > Actinomycetes > Kitasatosporales > Streptomycetaceae > Streptomyces > Streptomyces sp. NPDC001709. The sequence goes on from NZ_JBSFGB010000043.1 coordinate 23,077, forward strand.
GCCGAGCAGGCCGCGGCCGCCGGTGCGAAGGTCGTCTTCGGCGCGAACGTGAACGACCTGCTGATGGACGGTGACCGCATGGTCGGCGTCCGCTACCAGGCCGATGGCGAGTCGCACGAGGTGCGCTCCACCTACGTGATCGACGCCAGTGGCCGCCAGGGCAAGATCGCGCACCGCTTCGGGCTGCGCAAGACGCTGGAGAAGCTCCGCATGGTCGCGGTGTTCCGGCACTACTCCGGGCTCGACGAGCGCCACAACCTCGGTGTCGAGGGCGACATCCAGGTCGGTGCGCACGACGACGGCTGGGTGTGGGCCATTCCGCTGACCAAGGACACCATCAGCGTGGGCACGGTCATGCCGCGCGATGTGCTGCGCGCGTCGACTCCGGAGAAGGTGTTCGAGGAGCACGTGGCCCGGGTGCCGCGCATCGTCTCGCGCCTGACCGGCACGCAGCCCGCCATGGACTTCAAGATCGAGACCGACTACTGCTACCACACGGACACCGTCACCGGTCCCGGCTGGCTCATGGTCGGCGACGCCGGCTGCTTCGGCGACCCCATGTTCTCCGGCGGCGTCCTCGTGGCCACGGCCACCGCCGTCCGCGCGGCCGAGACCCTCGGCGAGGCGCTGGCCGACCCGTCGGCCGAGGAGCGCCTGCTCGACCGGTACGCCAACTACTTCAAGACCGGCTACGACACCTACATCCGGCTCATCCACGCCTACTACGACGGCGAGCTGGTCGCCATGGCCGCCGACGCCGCGCGCTCCACCGACCGGGACACGCTGGAGAAGTACCTCGTCCGGCTCATCGGCGGCGACTTCTGGAGCGAGCACAACTCGGTGGCCCAGGAGATGCGGCGCCGCAAGGAGTGGGACACCTTCGAGCCGTTCCAGCGCGTCTACGGCTGCCCTTCCTATCCGCACCTGGACGAGGCCGACCGCAAGGAGCGGTCCGAGTCACGTGTCCGCCGGGTGACGGTGGGCCGGTAGAGACGTCATGGCATCCGTTCCGCTGCGACTGAGAGATCATGCGTACGACGTGCTCATCGGCCCCGGCGTACGTACGTCCCTTGCCGAGGTCGTCGGGCGGCTCGGCGCCGCGCGGGCCGTCGTCGTGTCGGCCCGCCCGGAGGCATGGGTGCCGGACACCGGTGTGGAGACGCTGCTGATTCCGGCACGCGACGGAGAGCAGGACAAGACACTCACCACGGTGGAGACGCTGTTGGGCGAGTTCGTGCGCTTCGGACTCACCCGGTCCGACGTCGTCGTCTCCTGCGGCGGCGGAACGACCACCGACGTGGTCGGCCTCGCCGCCGCTCTCTACCACCGCGGCGTCGCCGTGGTGCATCTGCCCACGTCGCTGCTGGCCCAGGTGGACGCGAGCGTCGGCGGGAAGACGGCGGTGAACCTGCCGGCCGGCAAGAACCTGGCCGGCGCGTACTGGCAGCCGAGCGCGGTCCTGTGCGACACGGACTACCTGTCCACCCTGCCGCGGCGCGAGATGCTCAACGGCTACGGCGAACTCGCCCGCTGCCACTTCATCGGCGCGCCGAACCTGCGCACGCTGCCGCTGGCCGACCAGATCACCGCCAGCGTGGCCCTCAAGGCCCGCATCGTCGAAGCCGACGAGCGGGATTCCGGGCCGCGGCACATCCTCAACTACGGCCACACGCTGGGCCACGCGCTGGAGAAGGCGACCGGCTTCGCTCTGCGCCACGGCGAGGCGGTGGCCATCGGCACGGTCTTCGCGGGCCGCCTCGCCGGCGCCCTCGGCCGCATCGACCAGGCACGCGTCGCCGAGCACGAGGACGTCGTCCACTCCTACGGCCTGCCCACCGCACTTCCCGCCGAGACCACCGCCGAGACCCTCATAGGGCTGATGCGCCACGACAAGAAGGCCATCCACGGCCTCACCTTCGTCCTCGACGGACCCAAAGGCGCCGAGCTGGTCACCGACATCCCACCCGAGACGGTCACCCGCACCCTCACCGGGATGCCCCGCACCCCACTGTCCGACCTCGTCGCCCCCACCCCGACCCACACGACGCTCTCATGAAACAGCTCCAGTGGCCGACCGGCACGGACGAGTGGGCCGACACGGACGACTGGGCCGGTACCGGTATGCAGGCCAGTGCCGGCAGAGCCGGTGGTGCCGATCGGGCGGTCCGGCGGTTGCTCGGTGGGAGGTTGATCGACGCGTTGGCGCGGCCCGCCGCGCAGCAGCCCGGGTGGCCGGAGCCGGGAAGGGCTCGGGAGGTTGTGGCGTTGCTGCGGCGGGCCGCGCCGATCGTGACGCCGCAGGAGACGGCACGACTGCGCGGTGAACTCGCCGCGGTCGCCCGCGGCGAGGCGTTCCTCCTGCAGGGCGGCGACTGCGCCGAGTCCTTCGCCGAGAACACCGGAGCCCACCAGCGCGCCAATCTGCGCACGCTGGCCCGGATGGCCGACATCCTCACCAGCCGCACCGCCGTGCCCGTCGTCACCGTTGCCCGGATGGCCGGCCAGTACGCCAAGCCGCGCTCCCGCGCCGTGGACGACCAGGGGCTGCCCGCGTACCGCGGCGACATGGTCAACTCCGCCGAGCCCACGCGTGCCGCCCGGACGCCCGATCCCGGCCGCATGCTGCGCGTCCACGCCGCCGCCGCGGACACGATGGCGCTGGTCCGTCGTACGAGAGCGGCGGGCGGCGCCATCTACGTCAGCCATGAGGCGCTGGTGCTCGACTACGAGCAGTCCTCGCTGCGCGTGGACACCAGCGGGCCCGAACCGCGCCTGTCCAGCGGCCTCGGACACTTCCTGTGGATCGGCGAGCGCACGCGCCAACTCGACGGCGCGCACATCGCGTTCGCGCGGCTGCTGGCCAACCCGATCGGCCTCAAGATCGGCCCCGGCACCACTCCGGAACAGGCCCTCGCCTACGTACGCCGGCTCGACCCGCACGCCGAACCCGGACGGCTCACGCTGATCAGCCGCATGGGCCGCACCCGGGTCCGCGACGTGCTGCCGCCGATCGTGGAGCAGGTCACCGCCTCGGGCCACCAGGTGATCTGGCAGTGCGATCCGATGCACGGCAACACCTACACCTCGGCGAGCGGACACAAGACCCGGAACTGGGCCGCGATAGCCGACGAGATCGCCGGATTCTTCGAAGTGCACCGAGCGCTGCGCACCCATCCCGGCGGTATCCATCTCGAGGTCACCGGCGAGCACGTCACGGAATGCGTCGGCGGCACCGCCGGACCGGCGGAGGCCGACCTGCCCACCCGCTACCGCACGGCCTGCGACCCACGCCTCAACGCCGACCAGGCCCAGGAACTCGCCCATTTCGTCGGCGAGTTGGTGGCCGCCGGCCTCAGCGACCCGAAGGACAGGCTGCGATGAGCGAACGACCTCCCGGCACACCCATCCGAGGCACCACACGTCTGTACGCCGTCCTCGGTGACCCCGTCGCCCAGGTCCAGGCGCCCACGCTGATGAACCCGGTCCTCGCCGAGCTCGGCCGCGACGCCGTGGTCGTCCCGGTGCACGCCCGCCCGCAGCACCTGGAGACCGTCGTGCGCGGCCTGCAGCGGATGGAGAACCTCGACGGCATGTTCGTCACCGTGCCGCACAAGGTGGCCGTCCGCCGCCTCGCCGACCGGTGCGCGACGACCGTGGACATCGTCGGCAGCGCGAACGTACTGCGCCGCGAGCCCGACGGCAGCTGGCTCGCGGAGAACTTCGACGGCTCGGGCTTCGTGGCGGGCCTCGTCAAGGCCGGACACACACCGGAAGGCAGGAGGGCGGCGCTCGTCGGCGCGGGCGGTGCGGGCAGCGCCATCGCCGCGGCGCTCCTCGCGGCAGGCGTCGACCGGCTCTGCCTGTACGACACGGACACCGTGAAGCTCACCGAACTGGCGGCCCGGCTCGACGGGCACTGGCCGGGCCGGGTGCACACGCTGAGCGGACCGCACCTGAGCGACACCGACATCGCGGTGAACGCCACACCGCTCGGGCTGCGCGCCGACGATCCGCTGCCGTTCCCGCCGGCCGCGCTGCCGCCGGGCTGCGTCGTCGCCGACATCATCATGAAGCCCCGCGAGACACGGCTCCTGCGCGAGGCCGCCGCACGAGGACACCGCATCCATCACGGCATTCACATGCTCGAAGGGCAACTGAATTCCTATCGGGACTTCTTCGACCTTCGGTGAACACCGCCGAACAATCCTGGATCACATCCAATTCCTGGGAGAATCATGAACGTGCGACAGGCGCCGGAATTCCCCGAGTGGCCGCAGTACGACGAACAGGAGCGTGAAGGCCTCATCCGGGCGCTCGAGCAGGGCCAGTGGTGGCGGATGGGCGGAACCGAAGTCGACACCTTCGAGCGGGAGTTCGCCGAACTCCACGGTGCTCCGCACGCGCTCGCCGTCACCAACGGAACCCACGCGCTCGAACTCGCCCTGCAGTGCATGGGAGTCGGCCCGGGCAGCGAAGTCATCGTGCCGGCCTTCACCTTCATCTCCTCGTCGCAGGCCGCGCAGCGGCTCGGCGCGGTCGCGGTCCCGGTGGACGTCGAGCCGCACACCTACAACATCGACGTGGCGGCGGCCGCGGCGGCCGTGACGCCGCGCACCCGCGCCATCATGCCCGTGCACATGGCGGGCTTCCTCGCCGACATGGACGCACTGGCCAAGCTCTCCGCCGACACAGGCGTCCCGCTGCTCCAGGACGCCGCACACGCCCACGCCGCCCGCTGGCGCGGAAAGCGCGTCGGCGAGCTCGGCACGGTCGCTGCGTTCAGCTTCCAGAACGGCAAGCTGATGACCGCGGGCGAAGGCGGCGCCGTCCTGTTCCCGGACGCGGAGACCTACGAGACGGCGTTCCTGCGCCACAGCTGCGGACGGCCCCGCACCGACCGCCGCTACCTGCACCAGATCGCCGGCACCAACCTGCGGCTCAACGAGTTCTCCGCAGCGGTCCTGCGGGCCCAGCTCGGCCGCCTGGAACAGCAGATCACGACCCGTCAGCAGCGCTGGGCCACGCTCTCGCCGCTGCTCGACGCCATCGACGGCGTCGTCCCGCAGCGCGCCGACGAGCGCACCGACTTCCCGTCGCACTACATGGCCATGTTCCGCGTTCCCGGCATCGGCGAGGACGAGCGCAACATCCTGGTCGACCGGCTCGTCGCGGCCGGCATACCGGCGTTCGCGGCCTTCCGCGCGATCTACCGCACCGACGCCTTCTGGGAGTTCGGCGCGCCCGACGAGACACCGGACCAGATCGCCGAGCGCTGCCCGAACACCGACGCCATCAGCCGTGACTGCGTCTGGCTGCACCACCGCGTGCTGCTCGCCGGCGAGCAGGACATGCACCGCACCGCCGAGATCATCGCGGACACCGTGGCCGGCATATGAGCGTCAAGACAGCCGTCGTCGGGCTCGGCTGGGCGGGTCGGGAGCTGTGGCTGCCCCGGCTGACCGAGCACCCGGACTTCGACGTGGTCTGCGTCGTCGACCCCGCGCCGACCGCGCGAGTCGCACTCGACGCGACACCGGACATACCCGTGCACCGGTCGGTGGACGCGCTCACCGCCCGCACGGTCGACCTCGCCGTCGTCGCCGTACCCAACCACCTGCACGCCGAGGTCGCCGCGAGCCTGCTCGGCAGGGGCATTCCCGTCTTCCTGGAGAAGCCGGTGTGCCTGACCTCCGACGAGGCCGGCACGCTGGCCGCCGCCGAACGAGCCGGCGGCGCCACACTGCTCGCCGGCAGCGCCGCACCGCACCGCGCCGACGTGGCCGCCCTGGCGCGTGTCCTGCCGGAGCTCGGCCGCATCCGTCATGTCGACCTGTCCTGGGTGCGGGCGCGCGGCATTCCGCAGGCCGGCGGCTGGTTCACGCAGCGCAGCAAGGCCGGCGGCGGCGTTCTGTTCGACCTCGGCTGGCATCTCCTCGACACGCTCGCCGCCCTGCTCGGCCCGGCCCGCTTCACCCAGGTCGTCGGCGTGACCTCGAACGACTTCGTCGCCACCGGCGCCTGGAGCGCGGCCTGGCGGCAGGACGAGCCGGCCGCCGGCGGCGCCGGTGACGTCGAGGACACCGCGCGGGGCTTCTTCGTACGCGACGACGGCGTCTCGGTCGGCCTGAGCGCCGGCTGGGCCTCGCACGAGGCCCGTGACGTGACCCGGATCAAGGTGACGGGCAGTGCCGCGACCGCCGAACTGAGCTGCACCTTCGGCTTCAGCCCCAACCGCGACCCGTACTCCCGGCTGACGCTGACCCGCGAAGGCACCACGACATCCCTGCCGGTACCGGACGAGCCCATCGGCACCGAGTACCGGCGCCAACTGGACTCTCTCGCCGCCGCCCTGGCCGACCCGGGCCGACGCGACAGGGCCGTGAGCGAGGCCCGCACGACGGTCCGCCTCATCGAGGACTTCTACGCGTCGGCTCGTCGCGCACACGAGCACACCGCCGTGCTCGCCCATCACTAGGAGGTGAAGAAGCCGGTGACACCACCAGTTTCGACTCAGCGAGCCGGCGTTCCGCTCCGGCCGGCGACGTCGACACAGACGCTCCAGCCGGTCAGACGCGCCGTGATCTTCGACCTGGACGGCGTCCTCGTCGACAGCTTCGCGGTGATGTACGAGGCGTTCGCCATCGCGTACAAGGAGGTCGTCGGCGACGGTCCGGCGCCGTTCGACGAGTACCGGCGCCACCTGGGACGCTACTTCCCGGACATCATGCGGATCATGGGCCTGCCGCTGGAGATGGAGGAGCCGTTCGTCCGCGAGAGCTACCGGCTCGCCTCGCAAGTGCCGGTCTTCGACGGCGTCGTGGAGCTGCTCACCACGCTGCGGGTGCGCGGACTCAGGCTCGCCGTGGCCACCGGCAAGAGCGGGCAGCGGGCGCGCTCGCTGCTCGGCGGTCTTGGGCTGCTGCCGTTCTTCGACCATGTGATCGGCTCGGACGAGGTCGCCCGTCCGAAGCCGGCCCCGGACATCGTGGAGCACGCACTGCACCTGCTGGGCCTCCCACCGCAGGAGGCCATCATGGTCGGTGACGCGCCGACCGACATCGCCAGTGCACAGGGCGCCGGGGTGACCTCGGCGGGCGCGCTGTGGGCGCTGTCCGAGACCGGCGAACTGCTCGCCGCCGAGCCGGCCGTCGTCCTCGAGCGTCCGACCGACCTGCTGGACCTGTGCCCGTCCGTGCCCGGTAACTGAGGATCGGCCGGACGGCATGGAGAGGACCCATCACCTCGGTGTCGACATCGGCGGCACCAAGGTCGCGATGCGCGTGGAGGCCGCCGGCGGGCAGTGCGTGGCCGAGTCCGTCTTCGCCTGGCGGCCACGGCACAGTGCCGACCGCGATCTGGCACAACTGGCGGAGAGTGTGGGCGAGTTGCTCACGCGGCTGAGCACACCCCCGAGAGCCGTCGGCGTCGCGATGCCGGCGACCGTCGGATCCGACGAACGGGTCACCGCCTGGCCGAGCCGGCCCGAATGGGCCGGCACGGACCTGGGCGCGGCACTGCGCTCCCTGTTTCCCGGCGCCGCCGTCGCCTGGGCCGACGACGGCGACCTCGGCGCCCTCGCCGAGGCACGGGCCGCCGGCTGCGCGGACCTCCTCTACCTCGGAGTCGGAACGGGCATCGGCGGCGGCCTCGTACTGCGCGGCGAACTGTGCCCGGGCCCCGGGCGCGGATCCTTCGAGATCGGACACACGGTCGTCGAGCTGGACGGTCCGCCGTGCGTGTGCGGACGCCGCGGCTGCCTCCAGGCGATCGCCTCCGGCCCGGCCACGCTGCGCCGCGCGGCCCGCATCAGGCGCGCCGACGTCACCTTCGACGCACTGCGACAGGCCTGGCTGGACGGACAGCCCTGGGCCGTCACCGCGCTCGACCGCACCTGCCGCGCGCTGGCCGCCGCCGCGGTCGGCGTCCAGGAACTGCTCCACCCACAACTCCTGCTGCTCGGCGGCGGCTTCGCGAACGCCCTCCCAGGCCTCGACACCCTCCTCTCCACGCACCTCACCACCCTGACCCGCCCCGGCCAACCCCAACTCCCCGTCGAACTCGCCTCACTTGGTGGCCTGTCCTCCCTCCACGGCGCCATCGCCCTGGCCCAACAGATCCACCCCACCTGCTGATCCGCCGCCCCCACCGGAACACGTCCGGTGTCGTCGGACGGTCCGCCTCGTTCAGGTCGTTCGGTGTGGGCCGCCCACCGGTACTGGTGCGTTCAGGCCCGTGTGGAGGGCGTCGATCAGGGCGGCGGTGTCGGCGGGGCCGTTGGCGGTGCCGAAGATGTGGTAGTCCGGGCGGACGAGGACGGCGGTGGCGCGGTGGTCGGCCAGGTAGGCCCGGTAGACGCCGTCCGTGTCGATCACGTCGGTCAGGCCCGCAGCGGTGTCCTCGGCCGTACCGGGCGGCAGGAGGCGCACCATATGGGTGCCGAGAGCGGCGAGGAAGGAGCAGCGGTCCTCGCCGAGCGCGGAGCGCGGATCGTCCGTGCTGAGCAGGACGAACCCGCGGCCCACGACCTCGTCGAACAGGCCCGTACCGCCACGCGCGCTCACCCGCGCCTGCGGCACCACCGCGCCGGCCGGGTCCGCTGTCGGTTGGCGCAGCAGCCCAGCCGACAGCGGCTTCGCCGGTTCCGGCGCGCCCGGTGCCGTACGACCGCGCCGGCCCGCGAGGACCGTCGCGTCGCGCTCCTCGGCGGCCTCCGGATCCGTCACGCAGATCACCCGGCCCAGCTGCACCGACGACAGGATCGACTCCTTCACGTGCTGCCGGCGCTCCTCCGCGTACGTGTCGAGGAGCGAGGCGTCGGCCAGGCCGCGCAGCGTCAGATCCAGCTTCCACGCCAGATTCGCCGCGTCCCGGATCCCGGAGCACATGCCCTGTCCGGCGAACGGCGGCATCAGATGCGCCGCGTCACCGGCGAGCAGCACACGTCCCGCCCGCCACTCCTCGGCCCACATGGCCCGGAATATATAGGTGGTGCTGCGCAGCAGCGTGGCGGTGTCCGGAGTGACACCGTACGGCCGAAGCAGCCGCCAGGCCGTCTCCTCCTTGTTCAGCTCGGCACTGCTCTCGCCCGGCAGCCGCATGAACTCCCAACGACGGTGTCCCGGCCCGCTGCCCACCAGCGTCGTGGGCCGCGCCGGGTCGCAGATCTGGACGTTGGTCGGCGTGAACTCGCGCGGCTCGCGCAGCTCGACGTCGCACAGCAGCCACTCGTAGGAGAACCCGAGATCGGTCGTCGCGACGCCGAGATGCTCGCGCACGAAACTGTTGGCACCGTCGCAGCCGACCACCCAGCGTGCGACGACCGTACGGGTCGCCGCGTCGTCGCCCTCGACGGTCAGTGTCACCCGCTCGTCGTGCTCGTTGATGTCCACGACCCGGTGTCCGCGCAGCACAGTGATGCCGGGCAGCGACGCCGCACGGGCCGCGAGCAGTTCCTCCAGGGCCGGCTGGTGCATGGTGTTGGCGTCCGGCCAGCCGTAGCGTCCGGCCGGTGAGAAGGCGATGTCCAGCAGCGTCTGTCCCGCCGCCGTACGCCACTGGTAGCCGGTCGCCGGCTCCGTGATCCCGCCGATCCGGTCACCGATCCCGGTGGCCGCGAGCAGCCGCGCCGTCTCTCCGTCGAAGCTGGTCGCCCGCGGCAGCAGATACGGCCGTGGACGGCGCTCGAGGACGGTGACGCGCAGGCCGCGCTGGGCGAGCAGCACCGAAAGCGCGGCGCCGATCGGCCCGTTGCCGACGATGGCCACGTCCGTGTCCGGCGGAGACTCGTGCAGGTCGTGCGGGCGCATGGTGGACATCGTCAATCCCTACTCGCAACGTGTCGGAAAAACCGCGAGAAAGAGGCGTGTGGAAAAGCGAACCCCGAACCCCTGGGTATTCGGCGACATTAGCACCCGATGGTTCTCGGCGGAGCCCCGTGCGCGGTGGCCTATCAGGTCGAGGGATGCCCGGTCCACCGTGCCGGTCCTACTGTGTGGAACAGCCATGCACATCGCGGCACGGAAACGGAACTTTGTCCTCGACCGGTGGTCAAGCGGCGATCGAGGGAAATTCCGGCCGGAATTCCGCAGAGCAGGAGAGGGAGACGTATGACCGTCACCGCCGAGACCACGGCCGAACCGGTCGAGCTGCTCTCGCCGGAGCTGGTGGCCGACCCGTTCGCCGGATACGCACGGCTGCGCGAGCAGGCACCGACGCTCGTCGGCACGATGCTGGGCGGGCGGCCGATGTGGCTGGTCACCCGCTACGACGACGTACGCCGGGTGCTCACCGACCCGACGTTCCTCAACAACCCGGCGTCGGTGCCGAACGCGCCCGCCGTGCGCACCACGATCATGAAGCAGCTGAACATCCCGTCCGACCTCGTCGACTACCTCGACGACAAGCTCATGCAGATCGACGGCGACCACCATCGCCGGCTGCGCGGCCTGGTCTCGCGGGCCTTCACCGCACGCCGGGTCGCCGGACTGCGACCGCGGGTCGAGAAGATCACCGCGGAGCTGCTCGACCGGCTGGCCGAGCAGGGACGCGACGGCACACCGGTCGACCTCATGGAGTCGTTCTGCTATCCGCTGCCGTTCACCGTGATCTGCGAACTGGTCGGCATCGACGAGGCCGACCGCGAGCCGTGGTACGAGTGGGGCACATGCCTCGGGTCGCCGACGGAGCACCGTGAGCGCATCCCGGCCGTCATGCGCGAGTGCGTCGACCACATGCTCGAAGTGATCGCGTGCCGCCGCGCCGAACCGCGCGACGACCTGATCACCGCACTCGTACAGGCCCAGGAGGACGACGGCGACCGCCTGACCGAACGGGAAATGGTCACGCTGGTCTTCACGTTGGTGATCACCGGGCACGAGACGACGACGCAGCTGCTCGCCACCTCCGTCCTCGGCCTGCTGGACCATCCCGACCAGCTCGCGCTGCTGCGCGAGGATCCGTCCCGCTGGCCGCAGGCGGTGCACGAACTCATGCGCCTGGGACCCACGCAGTGGGGCGTGCCGCGGTATCCGTCGCAGGACGTCGAGCTGGGCGGCACGACGATTCCGGCCGGCTCCACGATCCTGCCGCTGATCCTGCCCGCGAACACCGACCCGCGTCAGTTCGAGGACCCCGAGCGCCTCGACATCGGCCGAGACCACGGAGGCGGCGAACGCCATCTCGGGTTCGGACGCGGAGCGCACTACTGCCTCGGCAGGCCGCTCGCCCTGCAGGAGGCGGAGGTGGCGCTGCACGCGCTGTTCACCCGGTTCCCGGACCTGTCCCTCGCGGTCGAGCGCGAGCAGATCCCCTGGGTGCTGCGGCCCGGTGTCACCCGGGTCGAGCGGCTCCCGCTGCGACTCGGCTGAGCCCGATGGACCGTTCGACTGGACCTTTCGACACAGACAGGACTTCGCCGATGACCGACACCAACACCTGGGTGGCCGAGGAATACGTGAAGGTGAACTCGCCTCACGTCAAGACGGCACTGGCCGCGCTCGCGCTCGCGGGCGACGCGCTGGAACGCGGCGGCGCCTTCGCCGAGATCGGCTGCGGCGCCGGTGAGATCGCGCGCACCGTCGCGGAACGCGGCTTCGAGGTCTGGGCCAGCGACGCGTCACCGTCCATGGTGGACACCACCCGGCAGCTGTGCGCCGGACTCCCGGTGCACACCGAGGTCCGCACGGTCGAGGAACTTCGGCTGCCGCAGGGCCGGTTCGACGTCGTCCACTCCTCCTGGGTGCTGCACTGGGTGTCCGAGGCGCATGAGCCGCTGCGCCGCATGGCCCGCGCGCTGCGTCCGGGCGGCCACCTCGTGCTGCAGTGGACGGGCGCCCAGCCGCGCAGCGAGGGCACCGGCCTGTTCGGGATCCTGCGCGAGATCGCGGACAGCCCGAAGTGGCAGGACCTGTTCGCCGCCGCACCGCCGGCGATGCGCGACTACCCGGCCGACGACGTGGCCGACCTGCTCAAGGACGCCGGCCTCGAACTCACCCACTACGAGCCCGAACTTCCGCACCCGTTCAGCAGGAAGAAGGGCACGGCACCGACTGCCGGGGAACTCGCCGAGATGCGCACGCGGTTCCGGCGCACCTGGTTCGCCTCCCAGGCCGAGATCCTCGGCGACCGCGTCGACGAATTCCTGGACGAGGCGCTCGGAACGCTGGTCGAGGCCGGCAAGACCGACCCGCACCACGCCCGCATCGTCGCCCGCCGTCCCCTCTGAGCCGACACCGCTTCGGGCCCGGCGCCCTTGCCCGGGCCCGCTTTCCCGTACGTACGGCGTACGGCCGGTGGAAGCGCCGGTCAGCCGGCGACGGAGAGCGCCTGCGCCGGACACAGGTCGACCGCCTCGCCGGCCGCCGACAGGAGCGCGTCCTCGGGCTCGGCATCCAGGACGACGACCACGCCGTCGTCCTCGCCCTGGTCGAACAACTCCGGCGCGATGCGCACACACTGACCCGCGCCGACGCACTTTTCGGTGTCCGCGACTATTTTCATGGTGATCGCCCCCTACGGGTGAACGGCAGGCCGCCGGTCATGATGCCGGAGACGTACGAAATCGATGGCACCGCTCCAGCGGAATTGATGGCGTCGCTCCAGCGAAATTCAAGACCGCAAGGCCACGGTAATGGCCTATCAGGTCGAGGGATACCGGCCCCGGGGCACCGTTCCTAGCCTGTGGAAGGACTTTTCCTGAAAGGAATTTCTGGCCGTGCCTCACACACCGGAGCAATTCGGAACATGGGTCCGCCGATTCCACCCGGCGTCGGACAGCAGTGTCCGCCTCGTGTGCCTGCCGCACGCCGGCGGGTCCGCGAGCTTCTACTTTCCGCTGTCCAGGGCGGTCACGCCCGAGGTGGACGTCCTGGCGGTGCAGTACCCGGGTCGGCAGGACCGACGCCACGAGCCGGCCTTCGCCGGCCTTCCGGAGCTGGCCGACCAGATCTTCGAGGTGATACGCCACCTCGACGACCGGCCACTGGCACTGTTCGGACACAGCATGGGCGCCGTCCTCGCCTACGAGGTCGCCCTGCGGATGCAGGACGCCGGGCTCGCCGCGCCGGTACGGCTCTTCGCCTCCGGCCGCCGGGCCCCGTCCCGCGACCGCTACGAACGGCTCCACCTGGGATCGGACGAGGAGCTCCTGACCGAGGTGCGCAAGCTCGGCGGTCCGCACGCGGCGCTGCTCTCCGATCCGGAAATGCTCGAAGTGGTCATGCCGGTGATCCGCGGCGACTACCGGGCCGTGGAGAACTACCGCTGCGCACCGGGCCGCACGCTCTCCTGCCCGGTGACCGTGCTCACCGGCGACAGCGACCCCAGGGTCTCCATCGACGAGGCGGCCGCCTGGGAGGAACACACCACCGGCCCGACGGAGCTGCAGGTGTTCCCGGGAGGCCACTTCTTCCTCGTCGACGAGATCGCACGCGTCAGCGGGCTCCTCGCGGACCGCCTGGCCCGCCGGAACGTCGGCGTACGCGACGAAGCCCGTGTCTGAGGTGACCGAGTTGAGCTCCGCACCCGTACCGACCATCGCCCATCACGCGCTGCTGGTGTTCCTGCTCCAGCTGGCCCTTCTGCTTCTGCTGACCCTGACCCTCGGACAGCTGGCCGCGCGGTACAAGATGCCCGCGATCGTCGGTGAACTGCTCGCCGGTGTCATCGTCGGCCCTTCCCTCCTCGGCCACCTGTGGCCGGCTCTCGCCGACTGGCTGCTGCCGAAGGACGCGGGCCAGCTGCATCTGCTCGACGCGGTGGGCCAGGTGGGCGTCGTGCTGCTCGTCGGCGTCACCGGCATGGAGCTGAAGTTCGACCTCGTCAGGCGGCGCCGGACCACCGCGGTCCGGGTCAGCCTGTGCGGGCTGGTGCTGCCGCTGGCGCTCGGCGTCGGCGTGGGCTACCTGCTGCCGTCCTCGCTCATGCCGGACCACACCAGCACGACCGTCTTCGCGCTGTTCCTCGGTGTCGCCATGTGTGTCACCGCGATCCCGGTGATCGCCAAGACCCTCATCGACATGGACCTGCTGCACCGCGACGTCGGACAGCTGACGCTGGCCGCCGGCGTGATCGACGACGTCGTCGGCTGGTTCCTGCTCTCCATCGTGTCGGCGATGGCGACGGCCGGGCTGAGCACCGGCACGATCACCACGGCCGTGCTCTATCCCGTCGGCACCGTACTGGCCGCCTGGCTGGTCGGCCGCCCGCTGGTGAAGGCGGCGCTGCGCGCGGCGAGCCGCTCCGCGTCACCGGCGCCGACGGTCGCGGTGGCGACGCTGATCGTGCTGCTCGGCGCGGCGGCGACCCAGGCGATGAACCTGGAGGCCGTCTTCGGCGCGTTCGTGTGCGGCGTGCTGATCGGCACCAGCGGCGAGCTGGACCGGGAGAAACTGGCTCCGCTGCGCACCACCGTCCTCGCCTTCCTCGCGCCGGTTTTCTTCGCCACGGCCGGCCTCCGCATGGACCTGACGGCGCTGGTCAGGCCCACCGTCCTGGCCACGGCCTGCGTGGTGCTGACGGTGGCGATCCTCGGCAAGTTCGCCGGTGCCTACGCCGGGGCGAAGATGAGCGGCCTCGGCCGCTTCGAAGGCCTCGCGCTCGGAGCCGGCATGAACTCGCGCGGCGTGATCGAGGTCGTCGTGGCGACGGTGGGCCTGCGACTCGGCGTCCTCGGCGCCGAGACGTACACCGTCATCATCCTCGTCGCGATCGTCACCTCGCTGATGGCACCGCCGATTCTGCGCTACGCCATGGCCCGGATCGACGAGAACGCCGAAGTGGAGCTGGGCCTGACCGGCCCGCAGCCCCGCGGCCTCCCGTCCCCGCCACCCGCCTCGGTGTGACAGCGCGGCCGGCCTGACCCGAGAGAAAGGCCCCTAGTGGGCCCTCGCGCCGGCGGCGCTCGGCACCTGGCTCCACGCCCGCGTCAGTTCCACCCGCGAGGCCACGTTCATCTTCCGGAAGATCTTCTTCAGATGGAAGGCCACGGTGTGACCGGAGATGAACAGCCGCTCTCCGACCTGCGAGTTGGTGAAGCCCTGGCTCACCAGATCGGCCACGGCGGCCTCCGTCGTGGTCAGGGCGCTCGCGTTCACGCAGTCCTGCCCGGCGTACTGCGGATAGCGGCCGCGCCGCACTCCGAGCGAGCGCAGCCGGCTCACCACCCTGCGCGCATCACGCGGAGCGGCGGCATCGGCGTAGCCGTCCGCCGCCGCTTCGAGTGCCTCGACGGCCCGTTCGCGCCCGGCGGGACGTACGGCGAAGAGCTTTCCGGCGTCCTCACGGGCCGACGCGGCGGCCCACGGGTCCAGATGCGCGGCGGCCGCGGCCTGGATCCGCTCCGGATTCAGCTCCAGCAGGCCGGCGGCGTGCGTCGCCGCCGCCACCACACAGCGAAGCCCGCGGTTGCGCGCCGCGAGCGCGCAGGCCACCGACACCACCCGCCCGGCGAGCGCCTCGTCGCCCATCTGCCGCGCGGCCCTGACGAGCCAGGCCGCGGCGGCGGGCTGTGACGCCAGCAGCTCCAGCAGCAACTGGTCGTCCATCACGATGCCCACGATGAGCTGCGCCGCGCTCGCCGCGCCGCCCTGCACCTCCAGAAGCTGAGCCGCCGCCCAGGCACACTGACTCGGCCGGTGAGCGGTCCGGCCGAGCAGCGCGCAGTCCCGCAGCTGATTGGCGAACTCCAAGCTCACGCTCATGTTGCCCTGCCGCAGCGCACTCAGCGCCAGCACGGTGTGCGCATCCGGCAGCAGGCGATGCAGGCCGGTCCGCTGCGCCTCGTCGGCGCCCTTGCCCGCCAGCTCGACGGCGGCGGCCACATCCCCCTTGGCGAACGCGAGATCCGCCGCACACAGCAGCGAGGCGACCACGAGGCTGCCGCCTGCCTCGGGCCGCGCCGCCGTCAGCTCGTCCAGATCGGCCAAGACCTGGGCCGCGGCGGACAGTTCGCCGACCCGGATCAGCAACGTGGCGAGCCACAGCCGTGCCGAACCCGCGCAGCCTGCGCTGTCCTCGGACACCGTCCGGCAGGCGGCCCGCGCCAGGCGGACTCCTTCTTCGAGATCGCCTCGGGACCAGGCGGAGGAAGAGGCTTCGGACAGTCGGCCGGTTTCGCAGGAGCCGTTCCGGCAGCTGGATGTGACGGAGAAAGAGGTGGGCTGCCGCAAGCGAAACGGAGAGTCGAGCATCGCATCTCCTGTCATGGGATTCGTGCCGTCCGAGTGGGGCCCGGGCGCGGACCAGGGTAGGGCGGGGCTGGGGCGGTGGCGGCGTGGGCCGATGCGATGTGTGGGCGGCCTCTAGCGGTGTCCGAGCGAGCCTCGAGCGTCATGGCGGCGCGCGTCGAAGCGGCGCAGGTCCGCGGGGCCACTTGAACTATCAGCTCTGAGAGTGGCGCACCGCGCATCCAGGCAAGAGCATGGAGGCGGACCGCAGTTCGCGGCCAGAGTTCGCGAGGAACGTGAATACCGAGGTGGCCTCTTGAGTGTCGTACTTCTCTTGAACGGCCCCAATCTGGGCATTCTCGGACGGCGGGAGCCGGAGATATACGGCACCGACACGCTTGCCGACATCGAGGCGGCGGTCGCCGCGGAGGTGAGCGTCAGGGGCTGGGACGTGGTGTCCGTGCAGCACGACTCGGAAGGCGAGCTCGTCGGCGCCATCCACCGGCACAGCGACACCACCGTCGGCGCCATCGTCAACCCCGGTGCCCTGATGATCGCCGGCTGGAGTCTGCGCGATGCGCTCGCCAGCTATGCGCCGCCGTGGATCGAGGTCCACCTCAGCAACGTATGGGCCCGCGAGCAGTTCCGGCACGAGTCGGTGATCGCACCGCTGGCGAGCGGTGTCGTGGTCGGCCTCGGATCCTTCGGCTACCGCCTGGCCGCCCAGGCACTCATGCACCTGTCCGCACCGGATCCGCGCTGACCCGCCCACAGACCAGGGCCGGAGGTGTCCCCCCCGTCGCCTCCGGCCCTACCTCCCACTCCTCGTCGCCTACAGGCCGGTGCCGCCGGACGCGTCGATGCACTGGCCGGTGATCCAGCGTGAGTCGTCCGAGGCGAGGAACGCCACGATGTCGGCGATGTCCGCCGGCTCTCCCATGCGGCCGAACACGGAGAGCGCGGCGTGGGCGGCCTCCTGCTCGGGTGTGGACCAGCGCTGCTTGTTCATGTCCGTCTTGACGAAACCCGGTGCCACGGAGTTCACCGTGATCCGCCGGCCTCCCAGCTCGCCGGCGAGCGTGTGCGTGAGCGCGTCGAGCGCGCCCTTGGCCATGGAGTACACGAGCGAGGACGGCATGCTCACACGGGTGGCCGCGGAGCCTATGTTGATGATGCGGCCGCCGTCCCGCAGCCGCCGCAGGCCTTCCTGCACCAGGAACAGCGGTGCCTTGGCGTGTACGGCCATGAGCCGGTCGAAGTCCTGCGGCGTCACTTCCGCCACCTTGCCACGGATGTTGAAGCCCGCGTTGTTGACCAGGATGTCCAGGGCCGTCGGCTCGCCGAGCCGAGCGAGAGCGGCGTCGAGTCGCTCGTACAGCGTCTCGATGTCGTCGGGCACGCCGAGCGGGGCGTGCAGCGTGAAGGCGCGTCCGCCGGCGTCGGTGATGCCTTCGACGGTCCGCCGGGCGGAGGCCTCGTCGCTTCCGTAGTGCACGGCGACGAGTGCGCCGTCCGCGGCCAGCCGGCAGGCGATGGCTCGGCCGATGCCCCGTCCGGCTCCTGTGACGAGAGCCGTCCTGTCCTTCAGCGCAGTCATCGTTTCCCCCAGTCTCTTGTGTACCGACGCGTCGCCGGAGTCGGGAGCAAGTCTCTCGCCTCGCGATCGTCCGTTCGAGTGTGGGACTGGTGTTCGAGGTGACTGAAAGGCGTTGAAAAAACCGCTGCCCCGGTTTATTCTTCACGACATCCGACACGACAGAGACGCCGTGCGCCGTGTGCGTACGGCTTGACGCAAGGCGGCCACATGGTCTTTCGGCAGGTACGTCTGATCGCGGTGAACATCGACGGAGTACTGCTGAACGACACCTTCAGTCCGGTCATCCACCGCTTCGTGGCCCGTCACGGCGGCGTCTACACCGCCGAACTGGAGCGCTCGGTCTTCTCGCAGCCCCAGCTCCGCGCCGCCGTGGCCCTGGGCGTGCCGGGCACGCCCGAGGAGATCGTGGAGGAGTACTTCCTGGAGCGGCAGCGGTACCTCGAAGAACATCCGGTGCGCGTTCTCGACGGCGTCGGCGCGCTCCTCGAACGGCTCCGCGCCACGGGTGCGTCGCTGGTGTGCTACGGCGGACTCGGCCGAGCGCACTTCGACCGTCATCTGGCGCCGTTCGCGGCGTACTTCGACGGGCCCGGGTATGTGTGCACCGACGGCTTCCGTCCCGGGGTCCGGGAGATCACCGAGGACGTCTTCGGTCTCCACTGCGACAGCGCGCTGTTCATCGACGACGTGGCGCGCGTGGGCGAGACCGCGCGGGATCTGGGGGCGGCGTTCATCGGGCATCCGACCACCTTCGAGCACAGCTTCCAGCGGCAGGCGATGCAGCAGGCCGGAGTGCGGCACATCGTCGGGTCGCTCGGCGAGATCGACGACGAGCTGCTGAGGACCGTCGACAAAGAGGCCGTGGCCGGCCGTCCGGGAGCGGCGGCGGCCGCATACGCGGGTGCGCGCGTCCCGGTGGGCGCCTGAGCCGGCAGGCCCCGGGACCTGACCGGGGGTCCGGATCGGAAACCGGCGTTCCGGATCCTTTGGCGTGCTCGGCGACCTCCCACGGCCGGACCGGCGCGCTCCGATCCGCCCTGGTGACGCGCGGAAACGCGGGAAGCTCTGGTGTGGACGCACAGTCACGAGTAAGGTACCTGCTGAGCGGTTTTTTTTAATGGAAGGACCCGTGCCCTGTAGCGGAGTGCGGTTGACCGAAACTGAAGAGGAGGTCCAGTGGCCCGGCAAGAGCGAGCGGTCAGGACCCGCCGTGCCGTGCTGGAGGCAGCCGCAACGGTCTTCGCGGAACACGGGTACACGGCGGCGACGGTCGCTGACATCCTCAAGACCGCCGGCGTCACCAAGGGCGCACTCTATTTCCACTTCGACTCCAAGGAAGCGCTGGCTCAGGGCGTTCTGGAAGTCCAGGCGGACCAACGGGTGCCGGAGCGGGAGATCAAGCTCCAGGAGTTGGTGGACGTCGCCATGACGGTCGCGCACCGGCTGGTGCGCGATCCGATCCTGCGAGCCGGTGCCCGCCTCTCCGCGGATCCCATCGGCCGCGGCCACTACGGAAGCGCGTGGCCGCTGTGGGTCGACATACTGACGGAGATCGTGACCGAGGCCCAACGGCGCGGAGAGACCCTGTCGCACGTGGTGCCGCGCGAGATCGGCGAGTTGGTGGTCAGCGCGTTCAACGGCGTGCAGCTCTACGCCCAGTTGGAGACCAATCTGCAGGACGTGGAGCACCGGGTCTCGATCCTTCTGCAGCACCTGCTGCCCTCCATCGCTTCTCCGGCGGTCCTGATGCGCCTCGACGTGGCCCAGGACCGCGGAGCCCGTGTGGTGCGTGAGGTGGAGGACCGCGTGCCGGCATCCGTCTGACGGATCGGCGGCCGAAGCTAGCCACCCTGGACGCTTGAGTCGCTGAATAAAACACCAGGTCAGCAAGGTGCCACGGTGCGGACAGCGACGGAAGCGACTCAACTTTCGAATAAGGGCAACGGACGGACGTGCCTGGCCCCGGAGCGTCGTCATGCTCCGGGGCCAGGCACATCCGTCACGGGCGTGCGCCGGCGGACGGCGCCGGCGCACGGCGCGGCGGCTCAGGGCGGCCGGTCCCGCCGGGGACCGCCGCCCTGCGTACCGCCGGGAGCCGGCGAACGGCCGTCGGCCAGGCGCTCGGGCGGTCAGGCGACAGCCGGTGCCACGGTCACGTCGGAGGTGAAGACGAGCTGACCGTTCTGCCGGCCGGTCACGATCACGTGCTCTTCGCCGTTCGCGTGCGGAGGCAGGACACGCGCCTCGATGGAGCACGCGCTGTCGAGCTCCGCGTAACGGGAGAACGTGGTGGTCATGCCGACCGGCAGACAGGTGTGTCCCAGCGCAGCGGCCGTCGCCTGGCGGGCGGCCTCCAGCAGCACCATGCCCGGCACGTGGTCGACGGGATGGTCGAAGAGCACGGGATGCCGGGTGTCCACCCTCAGCTGCCAGCAGTCCTGCTCCCGCGCGGGAGACAGGACGACGTCGGTGGGGGAGGCGCGGCCGACGTCGTGCGGGGCGATCGGGCTGGTCAGCTGGAGCGGCGCGGGAGCATCGTCGCCGATCCGGCCGGCCCGTAGGCGCGCGTAGACCTCGGGAGACGTGCAGGTGAACGTGGCGGACCCGGTCGCCGCCACGTGGCCGTCGCGGCGGATCACGGCCTCGTAGTGAAACCCCGCGAGGTTCGATCCCCGGCGCTTGATGTCCATGCAGGAGATCGAGATGTCGAGTGAGGCGGGAGTGTCCTCGACGAGCATGCGCTCGGGCTCTATGCCGATCGTCAGGTCCCACATGAGGAACTGGTGGCCGAGCGGGACGCCGAACTCCGTGTGCGACAGCAGGATCCCGGCCTGACGGATCGTTTCAGCGATGAGGAGCGAGTCGTGGCAGCCGTCGACGGTGGCGAAGAAGCCGTGTCGGCGGGGCAGTTGGGCGGCCACGGTGAAGTGGCAGTCGTCCACGCGCGCCCAGTCGGTGAGCATCACTTCGGCGATTCCGGCGCGGTGGACGAGTTCCCTCGGGACGGTGGTGGTCAGCCACGCGTAGCGCGAGGCTGCCGCACGCTTCCGGGTCGCGGTGTCGTAGTCCGCGGTCGGTGCGTCGGGTATCGCGTGATCGATGAGAAAAGTGCTAACGGACATGCCCATTCCCCCTGAGCCACGTTGGCGTGAAAGACAACTGCGAGTCGCTCTGGTCGCAAACATACCTACCAATCGGTTTAGTTTCTAGGGCCAGAGCGGATTCCGACTCCACCTCATGTGGAACAGTTTGTTCCGGCTGTGGAGGCCATCCTCGCTCACCGGGCCCGACCACCCCCGGCAGGCAAGCCGACCACGTGACGACCGTACCTACAGCGTCCCGTGGCGCGAATTGGCCCCCGTGTGACAGAGGTCGACCCGCCGGACCGGTGGGCGGTGATGAATGGTCGGTACAAACGTGCCCGTGCCCCTCGGCGCCTCCGGCCCAGCCGGACCTCGTCGCTCGTCGAGCGTTTCTCAAGCGATCCGGCGGACCGTGGGCGGAGGCCGGAGGAGAGGGAGATCGGATGAGCGGTGGGACACGCACCGATGCCGTGGTCCGTGTGGAGCGCGGCGGTGCCGACGAGACGGAACTGGCGGCGGTCTGCGCGGTGTTGTCGGTCCTCGCGTGGCATGCGGAACGACAGGAGCCCAGCACCCGGCCCGCCTCGGCCTGGCGCTGGCGTCACCAGGAGAAACCCGGCTACCGGGCTCCGCACAGCTGGCGCTGACTGTCGATCCTTTGTGGTTTAGGATACGAAAACCGCGCACGCGGTTTGTAAGGCCGCGCGGGTGGTCAGAGGTGCATGGCATCCGCAGCGACGAGAGAAAGGGATCGTGATGACGTGTCCTTCTCCGGCCGGTGTGGAGCCGACCGAGGCACGTGCGAGAGCGGCGGCCCTGCATGTCCTGCGTGAGCAGGCCCTGCGCGGCCCCAGCGAGAAGGCGACCGAGGCGCAGCACGCCAAGGGCAAGCTGACGGCGCGGGAGCGGATCGAGCTGCTCCTGGACCCGGGGTCCTTCCAGGAGGTGGAGCAGCTGCGCCGGCACCGTGCGCAGGGCTTCGGTCTGGAGGCGAAGAAGCCGTACACCGACGGTGTCATCACCGGCTGGGGCACGGTGGAGGGCCGTACGGTCTTCGTGTACGCGCATGACTTCCGGATCTTCGGCGGTGCGCTGGGCGAGGCCCATGCCACGAAGATCCACAAGATCATGGACATGGCCATCGCGGCCGGTGCGCCGCTGGTCTCGCTGAACGACGGTGCGGGTGCCCGTATCCAGGAGGGTGTGAGCGCGCTCGCGGGCTATGGCGGGATCTTCCAGCGCAACACCAAGGCGTCCGGGGTGATCCCGCAGATCTCGGTGATGCTGGGCCCGTGCGCGGGCGGCGCCGCGTACTCGCCGGCGCTGACGGACTTCGTGTTCATGGTCCGCGAGACCTCGCAGATGTTCATCACGGGTCCGGACGTGGTCAAGGCGGTGACGGGCGAGGAGATCACCCAGAACGGGCTCGGCGGCGCGGATGTGCACGCCGAGACGAGCGGTGTCTGCCACTTCGCCTACGACGACGAGGAGACCTGCATCGCCGAGGTGCGGTACCTCCTCTCACTGCTCCCGCAGAACAACCGCGAGGCACCGCCGCGTACGGAGTGCGGCGATCCGGCCGACCGGCGCTGCGAGACACTGCTCGACCTGGTTCCGGCGGACGGCAACCGGCCGTACGACATGGCGAAGGTCATCGAGGAGATCGTCGACGACGGCGAGTACCTGGAGGTCCACGAGTGGTGGGCGCGGAACATCATCTGCGCGCTGGCCCGCCTGGACGGCCAGGTGGTCGGAATCGTGGCGAGTCAACCGCTGGTCCTGGCAGGCGTGTTGGACATCGAGGCCTCCGAGAAGGCGGCGCGGTTCGTGCAGCTCTGCGACGCCTTCAACATCCCGATCGTGACACTCCTCGACGTGCCGGGCTTCCTGCCGGGTGTCGACCAGGAGCACGGCGGAATCATCCGGCACGGCGCGAAGCTGCTGTACGCGTACTGCAACGCCACCGTGCCGCGGATCTCGCTGGTCCTGCGCAAGGCGTACGGAGGCGCCTACATCGTCATGGACTCGCAGTCCATCGGCGCCGACCTCACCTACGCCTGGCCGACGAACGAGATCGCCGTGATGGGTGCCGAGGGTGCGGCCAATGTGATCTTCCGCCGGCAGATCGCCGGGGCCGATGATCCCGAGGCCATGCGTGCGCGCATGGTCAAGGAGTACAAGGCCGAGCTGATGCATCCGTACTACGCGGCCGAGCGTGGCTTGGTCGACGACGTCATCGACCCCGTCGAGACCCGCGAGGTGCTGATCCGCTCCCTGACGATGCTGCGCACGAAACACGCGGACCTGCCGTCCCGCAAGCACGGCAACCCGCCGCAATGACCCCACACCCCACCCGCACGCGTCACCACGGCGGTCGAGGCTGCCACGGCGGTCGAGGCCGCCATGTCCGTCGTCGGCCGCAGGAGAACTCGAATGGCCAAGCAGGATCGTGCGGTGCGCACGAGAAGATCGTTGATCCACGCCGCGGCCGCGGAGTTCGCGGACGTGGGATACGTGCCGTCGTCGCTCACGACGATCAGTAGGCGGGCAGGGGTCAGCAACGGTGCGCTGCACTTCCACTTCGAGAACAAGAAGGCGCTCGCGCAGGCGGTCGAGGACGAGGCCGCCGACGCGATCCACGGGCTCGTCCAGGCCGCGGACCGCGCCGGGCCGAGCGCGCTGCAGGCACTCGTCGACGCGACGTACGGGCTGGTGGGCGGCCTCAGGGACGACATCGTCGTACGGGCCGGGTTCGATCTCGGCTGCGAACGTGTCCTCGGCCCGCAGGCCCGGCTGCTGCGCACCTGGCACGAGTGGGTCGAGCGGACACTGCTGCGTGCCGAGGCGGAGGGCCATCTGGCTCCCGGCGTCTCACCGGACGACGCGGCGGCGGCGATCGTCGGTGTGACCGTGGGCTTCGAGGTGCTCGCCGGAGACGATCCGCAGTGGCTCGCCGAGCGGCGCATCGCCGGGTTCTGGGAGCTGCTGCTGCCCGGCATCGCGACCGAGCACGTCCTGGTCTCCGCCCGGCCCGGAGTGCACGGGGGCCGGCTCACCGCGGCCGAGGAGGTCTGAACGGCGATCGGCCCTGCGGCGTACGGCAGTTGACGGGTTGGACGGCACCGCACGGCATGGCCGGATTCCGTGGTCGAAGGACCGTCCGGCTGAGAGGCGTTGGGGGAGTGGTCCAGGGGCGCTGGAGGAATCGGGCGTCTCGCGCGTGCGCGGCTACCGTGCTGAACAGGACGAATGTGTTTCGCCGTGAGAGTTCCGCAGGGTAGGAAGGGGGAGGGGCCTGGCCCCGGGGTGCCGATGACAGACGGCCGTGCCACCGCCGAACGCCGCACCGACGCGTCGATGACCGTGGTCGTCGATCCCGGACGGCCGCCCTACGACGACCCGCCCGCGCTGGAGATCCGGGGCCCGCTGGCCACCGGGCGCGTGGCGGCGGCGCTCGACCACGCAGCCACGCGCACTCCCGGCGGCCGGACCTGGCTCCACACACTGCGCCGGCTCGGGCCCGACCATCATGTGCTGCGGGTCGAACCGCAGCCGGCTCCCGCGTCCCCCGCCGGCCCGCACGAGTGTCGCGACACCTTCCCGGCCGGACTCGTCGCCGACCTGCTCACCGCCCGCGACCGGCCGACCGTCCCGCTCGCACCGGCCCAGCTCGACCTGGTCCGGCGGGCCGAGGACGCTCCGGGCCACCACCTGGTGCGGATACTGAATACGGCCGAGTCGCTCGAACCGGCCACGGTGGACGCCGCCCTGCGGGCCCTGGTCAGGGCCCACCCGCTGCTCGGCGCCCGGATCGACACCACGGCGGGCGGCGGCATGCACGCGGTGCCGCTCGTGTACGCGGCCGAGCGCACGGACCTCTCCGACGTCCCACGCGCCCGCGAACAGGAGACCATCGCCGCCGCGGCCCGCCGCCTCGACCCCAGCACCGGCGTCACGCTCTGCGCCCTGCTGCTGCGCAGGCGGCGCAGGCTCGTCGTGGTGGCCCACGAACTCGTCGTCGACCAGGTCTCGTTGGACATCCTCATGGCCGACCTGCGCGCCGCGCTGGCCCGGCCCCAGGAGGAACTCGAGGCCGAGGACGTGCGGTACACGGACTGGGCCGCGGCGCTGCCCGCGGTGGCCACCGACCCGCGCGAGACCGACCGCTGGCGCACCGTCGCCGAGGGCCGCGCCGCCACCCGCGCACTGCGCTCCCGCGCCGCGCTGCCGGACACCGACCCGCACCGCCACCCGGGCTTCGTCCTGGGCCGCGCCGTCACCCGTCGGCTGACCGGTGACCTGCCGCGCCGCTTCGGTCTCACGGCGGCCCAACTGCTCACCGGCGCCATGGGGTTGGCGCTGATCCGGTGGCGCGGCACCGCGTGCGCCTCCTTCGACGTGTGCGTGGACGGACGCCAGGGCGGCCCGGCGCTCGCGAGGACGGTCGGACCGCTCGTCGAGACCGAACCGGTGCTGCTGGAGGGCGGACGCGAGGAGAGCGCGCGCCAGTTCATCGACCGGGTCGCCGCGATCCTCGGCGACGTCGGGCGCGGCGCGTTCGGCGCGTGCCGGGAACACGCGCCCGATCCGGCGCTCCGGCTCGCGCTGCGCGAACCCGTGCCGGTCCTGGTGCGTTTCACTCCGGACGCGCACGTCCGCGCGGCCGCACGGACGCCGGGCACCGTCGCCTCGTACGCGCTGGACGTCGCCGCGCGCATCCGCGGCGGCCGGCTGTGCGTCGGGCTCGACTGGCTGCCGGCCGGACGCGACGGCGTCACCGAGGAGTCCGCCGACCGGCTCCTGGCCGTCCTGAAGGACGTCCTGGAGGAACTCGGCGGCCGCGCCGGCGCCTCGGCCGCCTCGACCACCGCCGTCGCCGCCAGCCCGCTGCAGCGCGAGATCCTGGCCGACGCCGATGCCCATCCCGGCACCGGCCGGCAGATCGAGCAGCTCAGCTGGGTCTGGCACGGGCCGCTGGACATCGCACGGTTCACGGCGGCATGGCAGTCCGTCTTCGACCGCGAGGCCGTCCTGCGGGCCGCCTTCGACCACGGTCCCGACCCCGCGATCACCATCCACGACCGGGTCGCGCCGCAGATCGTGCGGATGCCGTATCCGGGTGCGGACCGGCCCGACGCCTTCGTGAGCGACCGGCGGCGCGGACTCGATCCGCGCTCACCGGGACCGCTGCGGATCACGCTGCTCGACGTCCCGCGGGACGGCGCGACGGGCTCGCAGACGACGCGGGTGCTGCTCACGTACCACCTGGCGCTGCTCGACACCTGGAGCGTGCGGCTGCTCGTGGCGGAGTTCTGCCGCGCCTATCTGGCGGACGGCACCCTGCCGGGCGGCGACCGGCGTCCCGACGTACGCGACTACGCGCACTGGATCGAGGCCCAGGACCTCGCACCGGCCCGCGACTTCTGGCTGCGCGCCGCGTCCCGGCCCACGACCGCCGCGTCGGTGTCGGCCTGCGTCGCCGCCTCTCCCGTTACGCGGCGGACGGGCACCGGACGCGCGCGGGTGCGGCTCACCTCCTCCGAGGCGGCCCGCCTCGACGCGTGGGCCGCGCGGTGGGGCGCCACGGAGAGCGGCGCGCTGCAGGCCGCCTGGGCCCTGCTGCTGTACCGGGCCGCCGGGGCGGACGGCTCGATGCCGGTGCGCTTCAGCGTCGCGGTCTCCGGGCGCGGCATCCCGCTGGAGGGCGTGGAACGGCTGCCCGGTGCGCTGCGCAATCCGCTGCCCGTCTCGGTCGACGTCGATCCCACCGCCACCGTGCCCGACCTGCTCGCCGCACTGCGCGACCAGGCCGTCGACCTGTCGTCGTACGAGTGGGTGTCGGCCGGTCAGATCCACGGCTGGACCGGCACGGTGCCGAACGGACCCCTCGCGTCCGAGCGCACCGCCGAGAGCCTCTTGGTCTTCGAGAGCGGTCTGGATCCGCTGCAGCGGCTCGAACCGTCCTTCGCGGCGCACGGCATCCGTATGGACTTCCCCGAGACGACGGGCGCCGCGAACGCCTTCCCGGTCACGCTCGTCGCCCACCGCGACGAGGCCGGCGGCCTGGTGCTCTCCGTGATCCACGACCGCGCCCGCCTCGCGGACGGCACCGGACTGCTGGAGGACTGCGCCGACCTGCTGCGCGAACTGCCGTACCAGGCCGACGAGACGACGCCGATCGGCGAACTCCTCGACGAGCTCTCGGTCACGGCGGCCGCGCGGCCACCGTCCATGACGCTGCGTCAAGGCACGGACGGGGTCATCTGTCTGGTGCCGTCACCGGGCATTCCGCTGTCCTGGTACGCCCGGCTGTCCAGGCAGTACGTGGGACCGGAGACGCTGATCCTGCTGCGGCTGACGCCACAGGGACCCAGGGCCTGGCACCGGTTGCTGCAGTCGCTGGCCGGTGCCGGGCAGCGGCTGCTGCTGGCCGCGTTCTCGGGCGCGGGAGCCGCCGCCTATGAGACGGCGCGCCTTCTCGCGGCGGACGGGGCCCGTCCTGCGACGGTCGTGCTGAGGGCCGACACCGGTACCGAGGCGGTGGGCGATCTGGCACGCCTGCTGGCGGAGACGGCGCGACGGCACCCCTAACAGACTGAGCGGGCTGTTCTCTTCCTACCATATGCCCACCTTTGTCGCGGCAAAGAAAACGGCGCTGTCGGTTTCATATTGACAAACCGCACGGACTGTTTTTAATCTCAGTGCACCGAGACGTGACCTCTGGATGCGGCCTTGGGCTAGTGATGACTCATGCACCACGAGGGGGAAACAGCGTGGACATCGAAGTACTGGGTACGTTGGCCGTCAGGGAGAACGACATCTCGGTGACGCCGCGAGCGCCGAAGCCGCGACAGGTGCTGGCACTGCTGGCACTGCACGCCGATCAGGTCGTGTCCATCGCCGCACTCACCGATGAGCTCTGGGGCGACCGGCCACCGCGCAGCGCGCGGACCACTCTGCAGACCTACGTACTGCAACTGCGTGAGATGATCGCCAAGGCCCTGGAGAAGGACCCGGAGGGCCATCCGCCGCGTTCGCCGAAGGACGTGCTCGCCACCGCTCCGGGCGGCTATGTGCTGCACACCTTCGACGGCACCAGCGACGTCCGCGAGTTCGAACGGCTCGCCGGGCTCGGCTACCGTGCCATGGACGCCGGTGACTTCCCGCGCGCGGCCCGCGAACTCGGCGACGCCCTCGCGCTGTGGAGCGACTCCGCACTCGCCGACGTACAGGCCGGGCCGCAGCTGGAGATGCACACCAGGCGTCTGGAGGAGACCCGGCTGTGCGCGCTCGACCAGCGCATAGAGGCCGACCTGAGGCTCGGCAGGCACCGCGGACTGCTCGGCGAACTGACCGTCCTGGTCAGCCGCTACCGCACGCACGAGAACCTGCACGCCCAGTTCATGCTCGCGCTGCACCGCTCGGGCCGCCGCAGCGAGGCGCTCGACGTGTACCAGCGGCTGCGCACGACTCTCGTACGAGAGACGGGACTTGAGCCCTCGGCCAGCGTGCGCCGCCTTCAGCAGTCGATCCTGATGGCCCACCCGGAGCCCGGCACCGCGCACACGGCCGGCGCCGAACGCGAGCGGCTGACCCGGGTGGGCTGACAGCCGCATCCGGAAGTGGTTCTTGGGCCTTGGGAATCAGGAGAGGTGATCGGCGATGCAGGCCAGGTCGGAACGGACACGGCGCAACCTGATCCAGGCAGGCGCACGCCTGTTCAACGAGCACGGATACGCGAGCGCCACACTGGGACGGATCGTGGCGGACACGGGCTTGACGAAAGGGGCGCTGTACTTCCACTTCGCCTCCAAGGAAGTGCTCGCCGACGCCGTGCGGCAGGAGGGCAGCGCGAGGCTCGCAGGCTTCCTGCGGCGGCACGAGGAGTCCGGCGCTCCGCCGGTACAGGTACTCATCGACATGACGCACTGGCTGGCCCGCGCGCTGCGCGAGGATCCGCTGGTCGGCGCCGGACTGCGGATCGCCTACGAGCGCACCGACGCCCAGGCCTCGGTCACCGACTTCTACCGGGCGTGGAACCGCGAGGTGCTGCGGCTGCTGCGGCGGGCCGCAGAGGCGGGCGCGCTGCGGGCGGCGGGCCGGGGCGAAGGAGCGGCGACGCTGCTGTGGGCGATGGTGTGCGGCCTCGTGGCGCTGGCCAAGGAGCTGCCGACCGAGGAACTCGCGCGGCGGCTGGCCAAGTCGTGGGATCTGCTCCTCACCGTGCTCGTACCGCCCAACGAGGCGGCACGGTATCGCACCCATGCGCCGGACACGCTCGGCGACCTCGCCGACGTCGCATGACCCGCGCGGTCTTTGCGTGCGGACCGCATCCGCACCGCGCAGCCGACGAGGGCACCGCCCTCACCACCTTCAGGACCATTGGAGCCCCGCCATGTCCCGTGAACCACGCATAGCCTTCACCACGGCGCCCGCCGCCCAGGACACCGACGTGCTCACCCAGGTCGTGCGCATGCTCGCGGACGTCCTGCGGATCAGGCCGGAGACGATCGACCCTCAGCAGAACTTCCGCACATGCGGCGTCGACTCGCTGCTCTCCGTGGAGTACGTCGCCACCGTCAACGAGTACTACGGCACCGCGATCCGGCCCGCCTCACTCATCGACCATCCCACACCGCTCGACTTCGCCGCGTACGTGGCGCTGGAGACCGGCGCGGCACCGGTCCGCGCGACGCCCGCGCCCACCCCCGCGGCCACCGCGCCGACGCCGGCCGCACCCTCGCCCACGCTGCCCGCGGCTCCCGTCTCCATACCCGCGCCGCCCGTCCTCGACGTCCTGCGCGAGGAAATCGCCCGCATCCTGTGCTGCGACCCGTGGGACATCGACACCGCCGAGCCGTTCACCGCCCTCGGCGTGGACACCGCACTGGCCACGGAGTTCGTCTCCGTCATCAACCTCGTGTACGGACTGCACGAACACTCCGCCGTCCTGTACGACCACCCGAACCTCACCGCACTGGCCTCCCACATCTCCGCGCAGCTGCCGATCGGCTCCGATCCGCTGGCCGGACCGATGCCGATGGAGGAGCTGCTCGGCGCGGTGCGCGACGGCCGCGTCACCGTGGACCAGGCCCTCACCCTGCTGCCGCGGCAGAACTGAGGCGGCGTACGGACATGCACATACACATACACATCCGATTCAAGGGCGGCGTCCACGGCCGCCGGAGAGAGCCGGGCGCATGACATCCCCCGCACCGTTGCGGCGGCCCGAGCCGGTGTCGCACAGCGCGGCGCCCGTCCAGCTGTGGTTCTGCCCGAACGAGGCGCTCGCTCCGGCGGTCGCCGACGTCCTGTCGACGCACTGGCTGGACGAGCAGGAACTGCAGACCGCCGGACGCTTCCTGTTCGACCGCGACCGGCGCCAGTACCTGGTCGCGCACGCGCTCGTCCGCCGCGTCCTGGCCCTGGAAAGCGGCATACCCGAGGCGGAGGCCGTGCTCTGGCGCTCCTCACGAGGCCGGCCGTTCCTGCGCAAGCCCGTGGACGGGCTGCCGCGCGGCGGCCGGGAGCTGGACTTCAACCTGTCGCACGCCGACGGCTACAACCTGCTCGGCGTGGTGCGCCACCACCGCATCGGCGTCGACGTGGAACGGCTCGACCGCGGCGACCGCGGCTACGACGTCATCGTGGAGAGCTTCGCACCCGAGGAGATCGCCTGGGTCGCCGAGGCCGCGCCGGGCCGCGACCGCGACCGCAGGACCCTGCGGCTGTGGACGCTGAAGGAGGCGTACGCCAAGGCGCGCGGCCTCGGCCTCGGGCTGGCCTTCGACTCCTTCGCGTTCACGCTCGGCAGGGACCGCGGCGTGCTCGCCTTCCGGCCGCCGGACGGCGAACCTCCGGGCCAGTGGCGCTTCGCGGAGCTGGAGCCCGAACCCGGCGTGCTCGTCGCCGTCGCCGTCATGACGGGCCCCGACGAGGACGCCGTCCTGGACCTGCACCACGGCTTCCCATGGAGCCGGCAGGCACCACGCCGGCTCTCCTTGCCACAGCCCGTGGGAGCACCCGCCTAGAGCCTGTCCGGCTGTCCGGAAACGGCCGCGGAAACGGCCGTCCGGAAACGGCTGTCTTGACACAGACCGCACGCCCGCCTGCGTGCGCCCGCACGGCCGAGGCCTGTCCACGGTGGACGCAGGCACGCTCGCGATCGGCTAGGAGAGCCGACGAGCGGCAGCCGTGGTGAATGAACGCCTTGGAGCTGCGCTTGAACGGCGGTTGAGATACCGGAGGTGGCCGGGAGAACGCGGCTACGGTGCAGACGCGCCGGTGGTTTCGCGCCACCGCGGACTCGACCGAGTATGGGGAGGTAGCCGTGAAGATACAGGTTCTGGGCCCGTTGAGCGCCGACGTCAACGGGGTGTCCATCGTTCCGACCGCCGGCAAGCCGAGGCAGATCCTCGCGCTGATGTCGTTCTATCCGGGCCGGGTCGTACCCGTGCCCACGCTCATGGAGGAGATCTGGGGCAGCAACATGCCCAGGAGTGCGATGACCACGCTGCAGACGTACATCCTGCAGCTGCGCCGGCGCCTCGGCACCGCCATGGGCCCCGACGCGCCCGGCGGCGCCAAGGAGATTCTCGCCACCCGGCACGGTGGCTATCTGCTGCAGGTGCCGCCGGAGTGCGTCGATGTGCACCTGTACGAGCAGCGGGCCGCCGCGGGACAGGCGTCGTTCGAGCGGGGCGACGACGAACGGGCCGCGGCGCAGTTCCGCGACGCGCTCGCGATGTGGGAGGGCACCGCGCTGGTGGACGTGAGCACCGGGCCGATCCTGGAGATCGAGGTGATGCGGCTGGAGGAGAGCCGTCTCGTCACCGTCGAGCGCCGTATCGACGCCGACCTGCGGCTCGGCCGGCACACCGAACTGATCGCGGAGCTCACCGATCTGATAGCCCGTCATCCTCAGCACGAGGGCCTGCACTCGCAGGCGATGGTGGCTCTGTACCGCTCCGGACGCCAGGCCACCGCTCTCGACGTCTACCGCAAGCTGCGCCTCAGGCTCGTTGAGGAACTCGGTGTCGAGCCCTCGCCGCAGCTGCAGCGCCTGCACCAGGCGATGCTCGCCGTCGACCCGGCCCTCGACGTCATCTGCGGCCCGCGCCGCGGCTCCACCTTCAACCTGTACGCGGCCTGAGCCCGAGCGCCCGCACCAGCTCCGCTCAGGCCGCGTTCGCGGTGGCCAGGACGAGGTCGTCGCGGGTCACCAGACGGGAGCGGGTGCGCCACTTGCCGCGGGAACGGACCAGCACGTCCTCCAGGACGCACACCCGCGACACCCTCGACTCGCCGCCGCTCGGCGTCGCGTACACCAGCGCGTAGGCCCGCGTGCGCACCGTCCCGTCGGCCTGCTGCCGTACGTCGAGCATGCCGATCCAGTGCCGCAGCTGCTCGCCGCTGCGCTCCTGCTGGACCTTGTTGCGGCGCACGTTCGCGGCGAGCGCGGCACGGCCGCGCACCGGCTCGTCGAGCGTGGGCACGACGAAGACCGCGTCCTCCGTGAACGTCCCGGCCCAGCGCTCGGCGTCGTGGTCGTCGAAGAGCTGCATCTGGTGCGCGTAGAACTGCTGGATCCGGGCGTACAGTGCGCCGAACTCCTCCTGAGAGAAGGTGAGTTCGACAGGCCTGAGCAGGTCGGTGGCCATGGCGGTGCCCCTTCGTCGTGTCCATTGTCCTCGATGCGATGCCGATACTTTCTGCGGCGCGGATCGAGCACTCTTCGAAGACTCCTCAAGCGGCCCGGCGGACGGTGAGTCCGTCAAGCGGCGTATGCCCGCACAGCCGGAGCCGGAGGAGAACGAGCGTTGCCGAACTTCGCCCATCCCGATCTCCCCGTCGACGGACTGCTGCGGCGAGCGGCCCGGCGCGACCTGGACGGCGTCGCGATCCGCACCGCGCACCGCTCCGTCGGCTTCGCCGAACTCGACGCGTGGGCCGACCGCATCGCGGGCTACCTGAGCCACACACTCCACGGCGCGGCCGGCGCCCGTGTCGGTGTGGCCAATGTCCTCGACCCCGTCTTCGCCGCCGCCTACTACGGCACGGCCCGCAGCGGCGCCACCATCGTCCTCGTCAACCCGCTGATCGGCGAGGACGGTCTGCGACATGTCTTCGCGGCGGCGCAGGTGGAGCTCGCGCTCGTGCCCGCGGCCACCGCCGGCCTCCTTGCCAAGCTGCGCGCGGACCTGCCGGCGCTGCGCACGATCGTCGTCACGGACGCCGTCGACGACGTGGTGCCCGCCGACACCGTGCCGCTGCACCGCGCGCTGGACGGCGCGCCGGCACGGGCCACCGGCGTACCGGCCGATCCGGGCGCCGTCGCCTGCGTGCAGTTCACCACCGGCACCACCGGACGGCCCAAAGGCGTGCTCCTGACCCACCGCAACCTGGTCGCCAACGCCACACAGGTCGCCCTCGCTCACCACGTGAACGCCGACTCCATCACTCTGAACCACCTGCCGCTCTACCACGTGATGCACCTCAACTCCGGTATGTACGCCGGTGCCTGCCAGGTGCTGTGCCAGGATCCCGATCCCATCGCCTCCCTCGCCGCCGCCGCCGAGGCCGGCGCCACCCACTACTACGGCCTGCCCGCCCGGCTGCACGCCTTGGCCAACGACGGCCGCCTGGCCGGTGCCGTCCATCCCGGGCCGCAGCTGACCGCCGTCCTGTCCGGCGGCTCGGCGCTCGCCCCGCAGGCGGCGCGCACACTGCGCGAACGGTTCGACGTTCCCGTCATCCAGGGCTACGGCATGGCCGAACTCTCGCCGCTCACCCACAACCAGCAGCCCGACCGCCACCGGCCCGGCCTGGTCGGCGGAGTGGTGCCCGGCACCGAATGCCGCCTCGTCGACCTGGTCACGCGCCGTCCCGTACCCATCGGAGCCACCGGCGAGGTCCAGGTCAGAGGACCGCAGTTGATGGCCGGCTATCTCGAAGGCGGCCACGAGGAGAGGATCGACGAGGACGGCTGGTTCTCCACCGGCGACGTCGGCCACCTCGACGAGGACGGCGACCTGCGCCTGGTGGACCGGCTCGCCGACGTCTTCAAACACGACAACGAGATCGTCGCACCGAGCCGCGTCGAGCAGGTCGTCCGCGCGGACCCGCGCGTCGCCGACTGCATCGTGGCCGACTGGCCCGACGCCGAGCACGGAGCGCTGGTCTGGGCGGGCATCGTGCTGGCCGACGGAACCGAGGGCGAGCCCTGGGACTTCGAAGGCGTCCTGCCGGGCCACGGCATCCTCGACGTCCTCGACTCGATCACCACGCGCGCCAACGAACACCTCGCCACGTTCGAGCGCATCCGGTTCGCCGAGGCGATCGAATCCGTCCCGCGCACACCCACCGGGAAGCCACAACGGCGCCTCATCCGCACTGAGTTGAGACGCCGAGCCGCCGTAGGGCCCGACCGCCGACCCGTCCGCTGACCCGTCCGCCGACCGCGCCCGTGACCTCAGACCGACCCTGGAGCAGACCATGGTGAATGCCGCCGGCCGGCCGTCCGCGCCCACTCCTTCGATCCAGGTGCTGGTCGTCGGCGCGGGCCCCGTCGGACTGACCGCCGCCCACGAACTCGCCCGCCGAGGCCTTCGAGTACGGCTGATCGACGCCGCACCGGGCCCGGCCCGCACCAGCCGCGCCGTCGCCACCCACCCGCGCACGCTGGAGACGTACGACCAGATGGGCATCGTCGACGACGTGCTCTCCCGTGGCCGGCGCAATCAGGCCTTCACCATGTACGCCGGAGGCCGGCGCCGGGTCCGGCTGGAGGCCGACTACGAGACGATGCCCACCCGCTATCCGTACACACTCATCGTCGAGCAGACCGAAACCGAGGCCGCGCTGCGCTCGGCGGTGGCGCGGCTCGGAGTGCGCCTCGAATGGGGCGTACGGCTGGCGGACTTCACACAGGACGCCGAGGCGGTGCGGGCCCGGCTGGTCCACGCCGACGGCCGCGAGGAGATGTGCACGGCGTCCTGGCTGGTCGGCTGCGACGGCGGGCACAGCACCGTGCGCAAACGCCTCGGCCTCGAACTTCTCGGCGAGAGCAGCGAGACATGGATGCTCGCCGACGCGCAGGTCGACACCGAGGTGGAGCCCGACAGCATCTACTGGACCCACACCGGCGGACAGGCACTGATGATGGTGCCCTATGCCCGCGACGGCCACTGGCGGCTCCTGGACACCGTGCCCGCCGCCTGCGCGGACGAGCTCGGCCGCGCCGAGGAACAGTTCTCCCGCAAGCTCAGCGCGGGCCTCGGTCACCGGGTGCGGGTCGGTGAGGCGTCCTGGACGTCCGTGTTCACCTTCCAGCAGCGGATGGTGGAGCGCATGCAGGACGGCCGCGTCCTCGTGGCCGGCGACGCCGCGCATGTCCACAGTCCCGCCTCCGGGCAGGGCATGAACACCGGCATCCAGGAGGCGTACAACCTCGCGTGGAAGCTCGCCATGGTCGAACAGGGCCACGCGGGCGCGGAGTTGCTCGAGACATACAGTGAGGAACGCGTCCCGCTCGGCGCGGCCCTGCTCGGCTCCACACGCACCGCCACCACGCTGGTGCAGCTGAAGAACGCGCTCGCCGGGGTGGTCCTGCCTCTCGCCCTCAGCGTGGTGAACGCGGTACGACCGCTGCGCCGGGCCGTGCAGCGCAAGGTGCTGGGCGGCATGTCGGGCCTGAAGATCGCCTACGGCACGTCGTCGCTGACCACCACGGGCTCCTACGAGCGCCTCGCTGAGGTCGGACGCGACGCCGGATCCGTCCTGATGAGCACGCGGAAACCGGCCCGAGGTACCGGCCCCGGTCCCGGCTCCCGCGTCACCGCCGCCGCGGTGCACGCCCCGGACGACCCGGCCGCCTGCGCCTTCCGCGCCGAACTGCGCGATCCGCGCTGGACACTGCTGCTGGCCGCGGGCGGCCACGGTCCTGGCGACGTACCGGTCGGTGTGGCCGTGACCGCCGCCGCGCAGTACGGCGAGTGGCTGTCGGTCAGGACCGTCGGCGGCAGCGGGCCCGACGGCCCCGCACCGCTCACCGACCCGGACCGCCGCCTGCGCACCGCGCTCGGCCTGCGGCCCGGCGCCTGGATCCTCGTACGCCCGGACGGCTACGTCGCCGCCCGCGACACCCTGCTGACCAGGCCGTCCCTGCGCCGCGCACTGGCTGGTCCGGCGATCCGCGGCCCGCTCGCCGACGAGGCACGCCGCGAACCGGGTCTCACCGTGCGCACCGCCAGTCACGACCTGGAGGAGCACTGACATGCCCGGCGACGACTCCGAGTCCTGGGCAACTACTGACTCTCGACAGGAAGCGAGGATGACGTGAGGTTGGTGTCGAGTGGGCGGGTGCACCGTACGAGGCACTCCGTCGAGGTGGACGCACAGGCCGGGGTCGTCTACGGGTTGATCTCGGACGCGGTGCGGTGGCCGCTGTTCTTCCCGTCGAACGTGCACGTGGAACCGCTGGAGTTCGACGGGACGCACGAGCGGCTGCGGATGTGGGCCACGGCCAACGGCGAGGTCCGCTCGTGGATCTCGGAGCGGTTGCAGGACCCGCAGGAGCGGCGGATCGAATTCCACCAGACTCGGCCGCAGTCGCCGGTCGAGTCCATGCACGGCACCTGGATCGTCGAGGCCCGGCCCGGCGGCACCAGCCTGCTGACGCTGCTGCGCGACTTCACGGTCGTCGGCGACCGCGCGGACGACGTGGAGTGGGTCGAGCGCGCCTGCGACACCAACTCCCGTGCCGAACTGGACAACCTCAAGCGACTCGCCGAACGCTGGACGCGCCTGGACGATCTCGTCCTGTCCTTCGAGGACTCCGTACGCGTCAAGGGCCCGGCCGAGCTGGTCTACGACTTCCTGTACCGCGCGGCCGACTGGCCCGAACTGATCCCGCACGTCTCCCGCCTGGACCTCACCGAGCGCAGCCCCGGCGTCCAGACCATGTCCATGGACACACTGACGGCCGACGGCAGCGCACACACCACCGAGTCGGTGAGGATCTGCTTCCCGCACGCCGGCCGCATCGTCTACAAGCAGACGTCCACACCGGCCCTGATGGAGGCACACACCGGCGAATGGTCGGTCGTGCCCGACGAGACGGGCGTGACGGTCGTCTCGCAGCACAGTGTGGTGCTGCGCGAGGAGGCGGTCGAGCAGGTCCTCGGCGCCGGCGCCGACCTGGCCGCGGCTCGCCGGTACGTGCGCCAGGCACTCGGCCGCAACTCCACCGCCACGCTCGAACTGGCCAGGAAGCACGCGGAGTCGGCGATCCGCGTGCTGTGACACCCTGCGCCGCCGCTCGACCGGGCCTCAAGACGCAGCTGAGATCCTGGCACGCCCCGTGGCACGCCCCGTGGCACGCGCGGCCTGCGCCCCGCCGGTCCGCTCCGACGAACGCCGAGGAGGCGCAGATGAGCACGGCCCGGACGAACAGCGACGCCGCCGACGCGCTGGCCGCACGGCTGCGCGACGAGGTCGCCGGCCTCCTCGCCGTACCACCGGACGCGGTGCCCGCCGACCGCCCACTGCCCGAACTCGGGCTGGAATCGGCCGACTTGACGGCACTCACCCAGCGAATGTCCGGGTGGCTGCGGCGCCCCGTGCCCACCTGGACCGTCTGGCAGTACCCCACACCCACCGCCCTCGCCGCACACCTCACCGGCGACGACCGAGCCGCACGCGCCTCCACCGGCGTGCGCGCGGGCGCCCACGCACCGATCGCCATCGTGGGCATCGGCTGCCGCTTGCCGGGCGGCATCGAGACGCCGGAAGCGCTGTGGCAGGGCTTGCTCGACGGCGTGACCAGCCGCCGGGGCGGCTTCCTCGACGACGTCGCGGGTTTCGACGCCGACCTGTTCCGCCTCTCACCCGCCGAGGCCCGCCTGCTCGACCCCCACCAGCGCATCGCCCTGGAGACCGCGTGGGCCGCGCTGGAGGACGCGCGCATCGTCCCCGACCAGCTCGCCGCAAGCCGTACCGGAGTGTTCCTGGGAACCACGGCGCCGGAGCCCACCCGGGCCGCCGGCGCCGACCCGCGCTCCGCACCCGGCTGGAACGAGGCCGCCGCCCCCGCCCTCATCGCCCACGCCCTCGGCCTCGCCGGCCCCGCGCTCGCCGTCGCCACGACGTGCGCCTCCGCGCTCACCGCCGCCCACCTCGCGGTGCGCGCCCTGCGCGACGGGGAGGTGGACCTGGCGCTCGTGGGCGGCGTTCATGCGATGCGCGACCCGCACACCGACGACGGGTGCCGTGTCTTTGACACTGATAGGTGCCGTGCCTTCGAGGCCGATGCGTCTGGTGACCTGCGCGGCGAGGACAGCGGTGCCCACGTGTCCGGCGAGGGCGGTGGTGTCCTCGTACTGCGCCGGCTGACCGACGCGCTCGCCGCCGGTGACCGTGTCTACGCCGTGATCCGGGGCAGTGCCGTCCGCCACGACCGCGCCGGCGACCGGCCGGTGGCTGCCGGTTCCGGGCCCTGCCGTACCGGGTCCCGGCCCGGCGCCCGGACGGATGTGCTGCGTGCCGCCTGGCAGGACGCCGGCATCAGGCCCCGGCACGTCGCCTACGTCGAGTCGCACGGTGCCGACGCGCCGCTGGGCGATCCTGTCGGGGCCGAGGCGCTCGGCACCGTATTCGCCGACGGCCGTGCCGAGGCGCTGCGCATCGGCTCCGCCGCGGCCAACTTCGGTCACCTCCAGGCCGCCGCGGGCGCCGTAGGCCTGATGAAGACCGCGCTGGCCCTGTACCACGGCGAGCTTCCCGCCACTCCCGCCCCGTCCGTCGACGGCGCGGCGGGCCGCCTCGCGGTCGTCACCGAGCGCATCCCGTGGCCGGGCGGCTGCCGTTACGCCGGTGTCGGCGACTTCGGCTCCGACGGCACCCACGCCCACCTGGCCCTGGAGGAAGCCCCGCACCGGCGACGCCTGTTCGTGCCGCTCGCCGCCGACAGCGTGGGCGAGCTGCGCGCAGCCGCCGACATGGTCACCGACCGGGCCGACGCGCACCGTACCGGCGTCCCGTACGCGCCGGAAGTCCTCGGCCGCGCCACCGGCGCACACCGCCTCGTCGTCGCCGTCGACCATCCCGCCGACCTGGGCGGCGCGCTCGGTGAGCGCATCGCGGACCGCGCTCAGGGCACCGCCGGCCGGCCGGACGCGCTCGCCTTCTGCTTCTCCGGTCCCGGCTCGCAGTGGCTCGGCATGGGGCGTGACCTGCTTGGCGAGCCCGCGTTCCGGGCCGCCTTCGAGGAGTGCGACCGGGCTCTGCGGACGTTCACCGGGTGGTCGGTCACCGAGGAACTCCTCGCGGACCGGGCCAGCTCGCGCCTCGGGCGCAGCGATGTCGACCAGCCCGTCCTGTTCGCCCTGCAGACGGCACTCGCCCGCACGCTGAGCGCCTGGGGCGTCGAGCCGGGTGTCGTGTTCGGGCAGAGTGTCGGTGAGATGGCCGCCGCGGTGTTCGCGGGCGCGCTGCCGCTCGAAGAGGGCGCTCGCCTGATCACCACCTGGTCCCGGCTCGTCACCGAACGCGCCGCCGGCCACGGCGCCCTGACCGTGTGCGAGCTCTCCGTGGAGGACGCCGAGTCGCTGCCCGGCGTACGCGCGGGACAGCTCTCGCTCGCTGGCCACCTCGCTCCCGGACAGGTGTGCCTGTCCGGGCCGCGCGAAGCCGTCGGCGCACTGGAACGCGACCTGGACGGCCTCGGCGTACGCGCCGTTCGCGTCAACATCGACCACGCCGCGCACAGCGCCCGACTCGCCGCGCTGGCACCCGAGTTGCAGCGGCGCCTCGGCGTGCTGCGGACCCGCGCCGCCACGGTGCCGTTCTGGTCGACCGCCACCGGCGGCTACGCCGACGGCACGGACCTCGACGCCGCGTACTGGGCCCGCAGCATGTGCACACCGATGCGCCTGGCCGAGGCCACCTGCGTGCTCGCCGACCGACGCGGCCTGCGCGTCGTCGAGATCACCCCGCATCCCGTGGCGAGCCACTCGCTGCGGCGCGGCCTCGACGCCGTCGGCGCCGGCCAGCCGCCCATCCTGAGCACGGGCCGCCGCGGCCGAGGTGCCCGCCAGGCCCTGGAGGACGTGGCCGCCGCGCTGTGGTGCGACGGATCGGACGTGGACTGGGGCGCCGTCACCGGCCGGAGCCGGCGCCGCGCCGCACCGGGCCCGGTCGTCCTCACCGTCTCGGGCCGCACCGCACGGGCCCGCGCCGAGAACGCGGCCCGGCTCGCCCACCGGCTCGACGGCACACCCGACGCCGGCCTGCCCGACGTGGCGTACACCGCCGCCCGCCACCG
This sequence comes from Streptomyces sp. NPDC001709, assembly GCF_053596375.1. Classification (NCBI taxonomy): domain Bacteria; kingdom Bacillati; phylum Actinomycetota; class Actinomycetes; order Kitasatosporales; family Streptomycetaceae; genus Streptomyces; species Streptomyces sp. NPDC001709. The sequence goes on from NZ_JBSFGB010000043.1 coordinate 63,241, forward strand.
CTCCCACCTGGAGCACCGCGCGAGCGTCGTCGCCGCGTCGTCCGCCGAGGCGGCCGAGGCCCTGCGCGCCCTCGCGGCCGGCTGCGCCCACCCGGGCCTCAGCACCGGGAAGGTGGCCGCGGGGCCGGATCTCGCGATGCTGTTCGCCGGCGAGGGCGGTCAACGCATCGGTATGGGACGGGAGTTGTACGCGGCGTTTGCGGAGTTCCGACGGGCGCTGGACGAGGTGTGCGCCGCGCTCGATCCGTGGCTGCGGCTGCCGCTGGCGGCGGTACTCTTCGCGGCCGAGGACGGTCCCGACGCGGCGTTGATCCATGACACGGAGTTCACCCAGCCGGCGCTGTTCGCGATGGAGGTCGCGCTGTTCCGGCTGTGGCAGTCGTGGGGTGTGGTGCCGGCTGCGGTGGCCGGTCGGTCGGTGGGAGAGATCGCGGCGGCTCATGTGGCGGGCGTACTGGACCTGGCGGACGCGGCGCGGCTGGTGGCGGCACGCGGCCGGCTGACGCGGGCCGGTGAGCGGGACGGGGCGACGGCATCCGTCCGGACGTACACGTCCGTGACGGGGGAGTACGAGCAGGTCGTGGCGGAGTGTGTGTTCGGTGAGCCATCGATCGTGTGGGTGTCGACGGTGACGGGTGACGTCGTGTCGGCCGGTGAGGTGTCGGATCCGGCGTACTGGATACGGCAGGTGCGCGCGCCGGCGCGGTTCGCGGAGGCGCTGCGCACGCTGGAGAGCTCCGGTGCGGGCCGGTATGTGGAGTGCGGTCCGACCGATGTGCCGACCGAGGTGAAAGCCCATGTGTCGGCCGGTGACGAAGCGTCCGGTGAAGTACGGTCGCTGTTGCGGACGCTGGGCGCGCTGCACGTGGCGGGTCGGGACATTCGCTGGGAACGGGTCTTCACCACCGGTGTCCCGGTCGATCTGCCGGTCCACGCATTCCAGCGCGCGCACACTGTCCGAGAGTCGCTGCGTGGACTTGGCTCTCGACCAGGCCTTGAGTGAGGATCCAGATCCGGTCGTGAATGTGGTGCTGTAGTTCTGGCAGGGCCGTTCCCCGCTGTTCCCCAAGGCAAGGAGGACCGTATGACTGAAACTCCGCAGAGCAATTCCCACGAGGACGAGGTGCGCGCGAAGTTCAAGGAGGCGCTGGCACGCAAGTCCCAGGCCTCGCGTGCCAAGCACGCGCAGGAAGAGGCCCGCAGCAAGGTCAAGAACATGAACGGGCGCGCGGGCCAGAAGCGCAACTTCCGCCGCAAGGCCGGCTGATCGGGAACCTCCTTTCCGGAAAAAGGCTGCCGCACTCCGTTCCCGGGGTGTCGCAGCCTTTTCTTGTGTCCGGAGGTCGCCGGCGAACAAGACGATCAGTGGAGAACCGGCAGAGGAACGCTTCCGCCGTGCTGTGACCGGGCCACAGGAACACCGGAACACGCGTCGAGAGCACTTCCACCCGGACTCGAGGCGTAAGGGTCAGGCTCCGACTACGGGTGCGCACGCGGCGTCCCGTGTACGCGACGAGGGAGCTGACCACCGCCGCCATGACCACCGCCGCCACGACCACCACCGCCCAGACCATCCACCCGCCGGGCGCGCCGTTCGGACGGACGCAGGCGGACGCCCTCGCGAGGGCCGCGCGGCTCGAGGCCCTGCTGGGCGACCCGTACGATCAGGCCAACCCGCACGGACTACGCGCCCTGTTCGCCGCCGACGACCGGCGCGTACCGCCCGCCGAGACCGAGGCACTGCTCGCCGAGGCCGGCCTCGGCGCCGAGTTCGTACCCGTCGCCCACGGCGGCCTGCTCACCCGCGCCGACCTGCTGGCGCGCGCCCTGCGCCCCGTCTTCCGACGCGACGTGACGCTCGGCTTCGGCTACGGGATCACCTCCCTGTTCGCCGCCGGCGCCGTCTGGGCGGCCGGCAGCGCACGGCAGCGCCAGGACGTCGCCGACCTGCTGCTGCGCGGCGGCCGGGCCACGATCCTGCACCACGAACTCGCCCACGCCAACGCGATCCTGCGCCACGAGTTCAGCGCCCGCACCACCGCGAGCGGCTACCGCCTCGACGGCCGCAAAGACGTGATCATCAACGCGGACCGTGCCGATCTGCAGGTCGTCTACGCCCGCACCGACAGCGCACGCGGCCCGCGCAGCCACTCCGTCTTCCTCCTCGACCCGGCCTCGGCCCCGCCGGGCCGCGTCCGGCACCTGCCGCGCGTCGAGCTGCCCGGCATGCGCGGAGCGCTCTTCTCCGGCCTGGAGTTCACCGACACACCCGTACCGGCCGACGCGCTCGTCGGCAGCGCAGGCGACGGTGTGGGCCTCGCGCTCCAGGTGTTCCAGGTCAACCGCAGCCTGATCTGCGGCCTCGTCACCGCGGCCGCCGGCACGGTACTGCACTCGGCGGTGCGGGCCGCGACCGACGGCCGTACCGGACCACTCGCCAGGCGCTGGCACAAGCCGCTCGCGGGCGTCTTCGCCGACCTGCTGGCCGGCGACGCCATGGCCACGGTCGTACTGCGCGCACTGAGCCTGCTGCCGGCCCAGGCCCATCTCTTCGCCGCCGCCGTCAAATACGTGGTCCCCGACCTGCTCCGCGAGGACCTGCAAGAACTCGCCACCGTGCTCGGCGCGCGCGGCTACGACCACGCCAGCCCCGAGTACGGCGCGCTCGACAAGCTCGTGCGCGACCTGCCCGTGGCCGGACTCGGCCATGCCGGCAGCGCCTCCTGCCAGGCGGTGCTCGTGCCTCAGCTGCGCGGCCTGGCCGAACGGTCCTGGTTCGCCGAGGACGAGCCGCCGTCCGAACTGTTCCGCGCCGACGGCGAACTGCCCCACCTCGACTACCGGTTGCTCGGCATCGCCGGCGGCGGCGACTTCATGGCCGCCTCGCTCGTGGGCAGCGCCGCCCGGCTCGCCGGCTCGCGCGGCACACCGGGCACCCGCGGCGCCCTCGCCGGTCTCGCCGAGGCGTTCGTCACCGAACTGCGCTCCTTGCGCGAGCAGTGCCGCCGCCTGCCGGCCTCCGGCGCCGCACTCAGCGACCCGGCGGTGATCGCGCTCAGCGACCGCTACACCGGTGTCGTCGGCGCCGCCGCGGTCCTCGGTGTCTGGGAGGGCCAGGACGGCACCGACCCGTTCCTCGCCGACCCCGCCTGGGCCGTCCTGGCCCTGTCCCGCCTCGCCGACCGGCTCGGTTTCCCGGTGCCCGAACTGCCCGACGGCATCCAGCAGCAGGTGCTCGACGAACTGCTGCGCCGCTACCGGGAAGGCCTCGGCTACGACCTCGACGCGGTCGCGCACACGCCGTGACCTGCGCCTCGACCTCCAGGGAGGCCCCTTTGACGACCACCGCTCCCACCGGCGCCGAGCGCATCAGCGCGCCGTTCCACGTCAGCGGACCGAACGCGCCGTGGCACCGGGTGCGCGAGGCCATGGACCGCTACGGCAACGCCGTCGTCCACACCACCTGGGGCGAGTGGCTCGCCACCGTCGTCGCGGAACCCGCGCTGCGCCCGCTGCTCGGCCGCGACTGGCAGCGCTACCGCCGCACCGCCGAGCCCACCGTCCGCTACCGCTTCGTCGCCTCCCGCCTCATCACCAAGTACACGGCCGCCGCCGCACTGGACACCGAACCGGCCGAGCTCGACCTCGCGTACAAGATCGGCGGACGTCCGTATCTGCGCGGCCTCGACCAGCTCGACGTGAGCCTCACGCACACCGACGACCTGATCGCCGTCGGCATCAGCCGCGACGGCCGTATCGGCGTCGACGCCGAACCGGCCGACCGGCACATGTCGTACGAGCTGCTCAGCCGCAACGTGCTCACTCCGGCCGAACGCGCCGACCTCGAGCAACTCACCGACGCCGAACGCACGGCGGCCATGCTGCGCCTGTGGACCCTGAAGGAGGCCTACACCAAGGCGCTCGGGCAGGGACTGCAGCTCGGCTTCACCGAGTTCGGCTTCACCGCGGACGGCGGCGGCCTGCTCGCTCCGGACGGCAGGCCCGCCGCACGCGGCGAATGGGCCTTCGCCACGCACCGCGTCCTCGGCCGCTACCTGCTCAGCGTGGCCCGCCACGACGCGGGCCTGGACAGCTCGCGCGACATGGCGGCGCACACCATGCTCGACGAGGGTTTCATGGGCGCCGTCACCGAACTCCTGGACTGACGACCCGTTAGGGTGATTGAGCAATTGACAAACCGACCGCGCTGTTTTTTACTCGGAGGTGAGCCGGAGCCCGAGGGGGATCACGATGGACATCGAAGTACTGGGTGCGCTCGCCGCCCGCATCGACGGCGTCTCGATCACGCCCACCGCCCCCAAGCCGCGTAAGGTCCTCGCGCTGCTCGCGCTCCACGCCGACCACATGGTTCCGGTGTCCGCCCTCACCGAGGAACTGTGGGGCGACAAGCCGCCGCGCAGCGCGCGCACCACACTGCAGACGTACGTGCTGCAGATGCGCGACCTGATCGGCGCGGCTCTCGCGCGCAGCGCGGATGCGGGCACCGTCACCGCCAAGGACGTACTCGTGACCCTTCCCGGTGGCTACCGGCTCGATGTCCGCGGCGGCCGGCTCGACTTCCGCGAGTTCGAGCGGCGGGCCGGCGCGGGATACCGGGCCATGGACGCCGGCGACCACGAGGACGCCGCCAAGCGGCTGCGTGAGGCCCTTTCGCTGTGGAACGGCGACGCGCTCGCCGATGTCCAGGCGGGCGTCCGGCTCGCGCCGGAGGCCCGGCGCCTGGAAGAGGCCCGCCTGTGCGCCCTCGACCAGCGCATCGAAGCCGACCTCCGGCTCGGCCGCCACCGCGAACTGCTGCCCGAACTGACGGTCCTGGTCAGTCGGTACCGGATGCACGAGAGCCTGCACGGCCAGTTCATGAGCGCGCTGTACCGCTCCGGACGCCGCGGCGAGGCGCTGCACGTCTACCGGCGCCTGCACACCACGATGGTGAAGGAACTGGGCCTCGAACCGTCTCCGGCACTGAGCCGCCTGCATCGATCCATCCTGACGGCCCACCCCGAGACGACACCCTTGTCCGCGGCTCCCGCCGAGGCCTCGGCCGCACGCTCCCCGCGAGGCGTCACCGTGCCGCCGGCCCACCACGGCCACCTGGCCGCCCACGCCGGCTGACAGCCTCTTCAGCGACGTCTTCAAGACCGTCTTGGCCCGTTCCGGTTGGTGGGCAGACCGGGCGCCGGCGGCATGGGGAGTGTGTATTCGGGGCGCGGGCCCGACAGTTCGGCAACGGAGACTGTGGCGCGCCGCTGCCCGTACTCCACCGGCCCGCGTCCCGGGCCCGACGGGTATTCCGACGAGCCACGAGTGACAGGCGAGCCGTTCCGGCGAAAGTGGCCGGTGAGCCGAGCTCGGCCTCGACCCTGCCGGCCGGGCGCCCGGACGACAGGGTGCGGCGGCATCTGTGAACCTCCCCGCTCCCGCCGTACCCGTACTTCCTACAAGGAACCTGGAGAGCCATGTCCCGTCGCCTGTTCACCTCGGAGTCCGTGACCGAGGGCCATCCCGACAAGATCGCCGACCAGATCAGCGACGCCATCCTCGATGCGCTGCTGCGCGAGGACCCGGCGTCCCGCGTCGCCGTCGAGACGCTGATCACCACCGGCCAGGTGCACGTGGCGGGTGAGGTGACGACCAAGGCGTACGCGGACATCGCGACGCTGGTGCGCGACAAGATCCTCGAGATCGGTTACGACTCCTCGAAGAAGGGCTTCGACGGCGCCTCCTGCGGTGTGTCGGTGTCCATCGGCGCGCAGTCCGCGGACATCGCGCAGGGTGTCGACACGGCGTACGAGACGCGGGTCGAGGGTGCCGCCGCAGGTGGAGACGTTGACGAGCTGGACAAGCAGGGCGCCGGCGACCAGGGGCTGATGTTCGGCTACGCCAGCAACGAGACACCGAACCTGATGCCGCTGCCGGTCGAGCTGGCCCACCGCCTCGCGCGCCGCCTGTCCGAGGTCCGCAAGGACGGCACCATCCCGTACCTGCGTCCGGACGGCAAGACCCAGGTCACCATCGAGTACCAGGGCAGCCGGCCGGTCCGGCTCGACACGGTCGTCGTCTCCTCGCAGCACGCGAGTGACATCGACCTGGAGACGCTGCTCACCCCGGACATCCGTGAGCACGTCGTGCAGTACGTCCTCGACCGGCTCGCGGAGGACGGCATCAAGCTGGAGACCGAGGACTACCGCCTGCTGGTCAACCCGACCGGCCGCTTCGAGATCGGCGGCCCGATGGGCGACGCCGGCCTGACCGGCCGGAAGATCATCATCGACACCTACGGCGGCATGGCCCGCCACGGCGGCGGCGCCTTCTCCGGCAAGGACCCGTCCAAGGTGGACCGTTCGGCGGCGTACGCGATGCGCTGGGTCGCCAAGAACGTCGTCGCCGCCGGACTCGCCTCGCGCTGCGAGGTCCAGGTCGCCTACGCCATCGGCAAGGCCGAGCCGGTCGGTCTGTTCGTCGAGACCTTCGGCACCGCGACCGCTCCGCAGGCCGACATCGAGCGCGCCATCTCCGAGGTCTTCGACCTGCGTCCGGCCGCGATCATCCGCGACCTCGACCTGCTGCGCCCGATCTACTCCCAGACCGCCGCCTACGGCCACTTCGGCCGCGAACTGCCGGACTTCACCTGGGAGAAGACCGATCGCGCCGAACGGCTCAAGGCCGCCGCCGGACTCTGATCCGACCGACCTCACCGACCGACGACCGGCCGACGACGGACCGACGACCGGCCGCGCACCGGCCGGTCGACCAAGCGGCCGCTGCCTCGGCCCACGCGCCCCACAGGAGTGCTCACGTGCGTATCGCGGTGTCCGGCTCCATCGCCACCGATCATCTGACGGTGTTTCCCGGCAGGTTCACCGACCAGCTGATTCCCGGTCAACTGGACCATGTGTCCCTGTCGTTCCTCGTCGACGACCTCGAAGTACGGCACGGCGGCGTCGCCGCCAACATCGCCTTCGGGCTCGGCGGCCTCGGCCTCAGACCGCTCCTGGTCGGCGCGGTCGGCGCCGACTTCGGGCCGTACGAGGTGTGGCTCAAGGACCACGGCGTCGACACCGGCGGCGTCCTGGTCTCCGACGAGCGGCAGACCGCCCGGTTCATGTGCACCACCGACCAGGACGCCAACCAGATCGCCGCGTTCTACACAGGCGCCATGGCCGAGGCACGCGACATCGACCTGACGACCCTGATCGCAGACACACCGGCCGGCCACGGCGCCCGCATGGACCTGGTCCTCATCGCGCCCAACGACCCCGAGGCCATGCTCCGCCACACCCGCCAGTGCCGCGAACTCGCCATTCCGTTCGCCGCCGACCCCTCGCAACAGCTCGCCCGCCTCGACGGCGCGCAGGTGCGCGACCTCGTGGACGGCGCCCGCTGGCTCTTCACCAACGAGTACGAGTCCGCGCTGCTGCTCGAACGCACCGGCTGGACCCGCGACGAGGTGCTCGACCGAGTCGGCACCTGGATCGTCACGCTCGGCGAGCACGGCGCCCGCGCCGAACGCGCTGACGGCACCTCGCTCCACGTCCCCGCCGTGCCCGACGTCCCGGTGGCCGATCCGACCGGCGTCGGCGACGCGTTCCGCGCCGGCTTCCTCGCCGCCACTCTGCGCGGCCTCGACCTGACGGCCGCGGTCCGGCTCGGCTGTGCGGTCGCGGCCGAGGCCATCCGCACCGTCGGCTCCCAGTCGTACGAGGTCATCCCCGACCGGCTCCTCGCCCGCCTCACGGCCGCGTACGGCGCCGACGCCGCCACGGACCTCGCACCTCACCTGGCGGCCGTCGCGCCCGAGCGTCCCGAAGGCGGCGAGGGGCGGTGACCGCGGCTCCGGAAACCCTCGTGGCTCCCGAAACCCTCAAGGAGGCGCTCGCCACCCGGGTGGTGGTCGCCGACGGCGCCATGGGCACGATGCTCCAGGCCCAGGACCCGACGCTGGACGACTTCCAGCAACTGGAAGGCTGCAACGAGATCCTCAACGTCACGCGGCCGGACATCGTGCGCTCGGTCCACGAGGCGTACTTCGCAGTCGGCGTCGACTGCGTGGAGACCAACACGTTCGGCGCCAACCACGCCGCTCTGGCCGAGTACGACATCGCGCACCGGATCTTCGAGCTCTCCGAGGCCGGTGTGCGGATCGCTCGCGAGGTCGCCGACGAGTTCACCGCCCAGGACGGCCGCCCCCGCTGGGTGCTCGGCTCCATCGGCCCCGGCACCAAGCTGCCCACCCTGGG